>JBJFGD010000253.1:0-2021 GCA_051892355.1 Acutalibacteraceae bacterium
CTTATGCAATATGTTAACGGTTGGGATGTAGTGCTTGGTTAATTAAGTTTATAGTTATTTAAAAATTTTTAACTATATCTCAGTCAAAATCAAAGATTTTGCCAGCCGCTGACGGCGGCGTTCATCCCTGACAAGGTAAGCCCAAGATCGTTTTTTTCGACATACTGAAACAAGCAGGCATACAGCCTGCTTGTTTTATAATACTATCAATTTTTTATCGCTTTTTGTAAGATTGATACATCCGTCATCGGTAACATAGACCATATCTTCAATTCTTACACCGAATTTATTTTCTATATAAATACCGGGCTCTACTGTAACAACATTCCCGGTCTTTAAAACGGTAGTGTTATTTGGACTTAGGTTAGGGCTTTCGTGTATATCTATGCCGACTCCGTGGCCGAGCGAATGACCAAAACAGCCTTTGTATCCGGCATCATAAATAATATCGCGGGCTATTTTATCAACGGCGCCACAGTTAATACCGGCTTTTATAGCTGCACACGCAGTGGTTTGGGCTTTTAAAACGGTATCATATACCGTTTTTTGTTCGGCACTTATATTACCCACTGCAACTGTGCGTGTCATATCACTGCAATAGCCATATGCAACAGCACCAAAGTCCATAGTAATAAAATCGCCTTTTTCAATAAGTTTCTCGGTGGGCACACCGTGCGGCATAGAAGAATTTTTACCCGATACTACTATAAAATCAAAAGAAACACCTTCTGCACCAAGTTTTCGCATAAAGAATTCCATATCAAGCATTATGTCACGCTCGCTTCTGCCGACACCTATGCGTTCACATATATATTTGAAAGTTTGGTCGGTTAGTTTTTGTGCGGCAGTAATAAATGATAATTCGTCTTTTGTTTTTACCGAGCGCATTTCATTAAGCTTTTGGTCTAATTTATTTTGCTTTGAAACCTCTATGTCTTCAAACAGATTGCAGTAATAGCTGTGCTGTGAAAGACTTACTGTATTGGTTTCAACAAATATTGTTTTAATATTTTCTTCACCGCAAAGCGATGCAATATCGCGGTCGCCTTTGTCAAACAGCCTAACTTGACAACTGTCTATAGTATTTTTTGCCTTTTCGTAATATCTGAAATCTATAAAAAATACAGCGCTTTTGCGTGAGATATAAACGGTGCCTGCACTTGAGTTAAAACCCGTTAAATAAAATCGGTTTGAGCCGCTTGTAATTAAAAAAGCCTCACCGTCATTTAATATGTTTTGTAAATTTATAATGCGTTCTTTAATCACTTTTATCACCATAAATATTATAATAAACTTTTAAACAGATTAAAAGAGTAATTTAAAAATTGTTAACATAAAATCATTATTTTTTTAAAATTAAGCGAATATAATTAAAATAACGGAAGATGAAAAAAATCCGTGCTATGTGTAAGCGCTGATGCTGCGGTAATAACTGCAGATAAGCCTACGGCGTTTACACGATTCGGCATAGTGTAAAAAATTACTTGGGCACAATCCAAAAGGCGGATTGTGCCCAAGACCATTTTATAGATACTAATTGGTTTACAGTGCGGCTTTTATTGCGGCAAGCAATTCGTCATACTCTTCATATGCGGGAATATGGGGGTAATCCTTTTTAATCTGCTCGGTAGACTTAAACAAAAATCCTGCCTTGCTGGCTTCAATCATACCAAGGTCATTAAAACTGTCACCTGCGGCAATGGTTTCAAATCCGCATGACTGCAGAGCCTTAACGGTAGTAAGTTTTGATTTTTCGCAACGCATTTTATAACCGGTGATTTCGCCGTTATCAGCAACCTCTAATGTGTTGCAGAAAATTGTAGGCATACCAAGCTTTTTCATAAGCGGTGCGGCAAATTGTTCAAAGGTATCACTTAAAATAATAACCTGAGTAACGCTTCGAAGTTCGTCTAAAAATTCTTTAGCGCCGTCCATTACATCAATAGTGGCAATAACATCTTGAATTTCTTTAAGTCCTAAATTATGCTGTTTTAAAATTTCAAGGCGGTATTGCATTAGTT
>JBJFGD010000254.1:0-8104 GCA_051892355.1 Acutalibacteraceae bacterium
AAATATGATTGAACCAATAAATTAAAACCCCCACAGGTGAAAGATGTGGGGGTTTCGTTTTTTACAAAACAAAATTTAAGATTTTGGTATTTGCTTGTCTTATGAATTGCGAAACACATCAACTTCAAACCAAAATGTTACGCCGTCTTCGGTATTATATACGCCGCAATGGCAATTATGAATTTTCATAACGGCGCTTACTATTGAAAGACCTAAACCAAAGCGGCCCGTATCGCGTTTGTGCGAAGCATCGCCACGGTAAAAACTCTGCCAAATAAACGGCATTTCTTCTTCACTGATATGACTGCCCGTGTTATTCACCGATATGCGTATTTTACCGTCAATCTCATCACTGTAAACACATACTTTACCGCCGCCGGGTGTATGTGATTTTGCGTTTTCAAGATATGATTTGAGTGCCTGCTCAATTTGCATTTCATCGGCAAAAACAACTGTTTGGGCGGAAATTTTGTTTTGCACCTCTATATCGGAATTTTCAAATATTCTGTTTAGCAGCATATCGGTCATACCGTTTATATCAAATGCCTTAAATTGCGCGTGTATTTGCCCCGATTCATATTTTGAAAGCTCTAAAATACTGAGCACCAAATTGTTCATTCGTCGGCTTTCGTCGATAATAGTATCACAGTAAGCCTCGCGCTTGTCGCCGTTAACATTAAGCTTTAACCCTTCGGCATATCCGCTGATTATAGATATGGGTGTTTTTAGTTCGTGAGAAACATTTGCCACAAAGGTTTTACGCATAACATCAAGTTGTCTTTCAAGCTCAATTTCATCACGAAGCTTTAAGTTGGTGCGCTTTAAATCGTCAAGCGTGCGTGAGAGCGATGCCGACATTTCATTTACCGAAGATGCCAACTGACCTATTTCATCATTTCGGTTTACCGTGATGGTGCGGTCAAATTTAAGATTAGCCATATCGCGTGTTATTGTATTCATTTGTGCGAGCGGCTGTGAAAACCGCTTTGCAAAAATTACAATCCAAATCATCGAAAGCCCAAGGCACAATACCGATACAACGGTTATAAACTCGTTTGCGGTTTTAGCCGAAGACATCACTAACTGTTTTTGAATTTTAACCTCGGCGTAAAAGCCCGAGCCAATCTCTTTTCTGCAGAGCAGAAATTCACTGTTGTCAAAGCGGCGAACAGCCTCTTCATATACTATTCCGTTTGAGAGATTTTCGGTTTTAACGGTAACAAGCGATTCGTGTGACATTATAAAATTGGAATGCCCGTTCATTAAAAAATCCATCATTTGCGCGCCGCCGGTAGTGTATTTTATATTACCGCGCCTGTCATAAATTTCGGTATCAAAATTATAGTTTTCTCTTATATCGGTTAGTACCTCTGATACCGCAGAACTGTCTGAAATATCAATGTTATCAAGTCGGTTTATTTGCGATATCAAAGCGTTTTTTTGCCTTAAGCAAAAGAATTTTGAAAGCAAAGCCGTGTTGCACAGCATAAGAATTGCAACGAACACCGCAAAAATAACCGCAACCTGCAAAAATATGTTAAACCAAAGTTTGTTTTTCAGACTTTTAAGTTTAGCCCTAAAGTTCAAGCTTATACCCCATTCCGTAAACCGTTTTAAGGTGCGCAGCGCCGTATCGGCCCAACTTTGTGCGCAGACGCGCTATATGTGAATCAACCGTGCGTTCATCTCCGTAATAATCATATCCCCAAACATGGGTAAGCAGTTGGTCGCGTGAAAGCACCCTGCCTGCGTTATCGTAAAGCACGCAAAGCAGTTCAAATTCTTTAAGTGTAAGCTCGAGGGTTTCACCGTTTACACAAACGGTGAATGCCTCGCGGTTTATATCAAGTTCTTTTTCGTTGTGCGCGGCATCGTTTTTTGCCATGCTTAATTTCAGCAGCGCCTCAACCCTTTTTACAAGAACGGCAGGCGAAAACGGCTTTGTAACATATTCGTCAACGCCTGAACCGAAACCTTCTAACATATCAAACTCTTCGCTGCGGGCAGACAGCATAATTATGGGCAAATTTGAAATTTTGCGTATTTCTCGGGTTAGCTGCCAACCGTCAAGTTCGGGCATCATAATATCTACAATGGCAAGGTCTATTTCGCCCTCTTTTACTTTGTTTAGCGCCGCAAGACCGTCGTATACGCGTACGGTGTTAAAGCCCGCATTTTCTAAAAAATCGCCTATAAGTGTTACTATGCGTTCTTCGTCATCGGCAATAAGCACGGTTTTGTCTGTCATTTTAATCACCCGCTTTTAAAATAAAACAAAAATTTTATAACTTTTTAAAGATTTTGTTAACACTTAATATTTTACCACGCAATACAAAAAAAGTAAACCAAAACAACTTGTAATACGAATGATTATATGTTAAAATATAATATATTTTATATAAGGAGTAGTCTGCCTTGTCATTCCCTCTTGAGAATATTAGAAATTTTTGTATAGTAGCCCATATTGATCACGGCAAGTCAACCCTTGCTGACCGTTTGCTTGAACTTACACAATCGGTAGCTGAACGCGATATGGAAGAGCAAATACTTGACAGTATGGATTTAGAGCGTGAGCGCGGCATTACCATAAAAGCGCACGCGGTTACGCTTTATTACACGGCTTTAGACGGCAAAGAATATGAGCTTAATTTAATAGACACACCGGGGCATGTTGATTTTAATTATGAAGTTTCGCGGTCGCTTGCCGCTTGTGAAGGTGCAATTCTTGTGGTAGACGCTTCACAGGGTATCGAGGCGCAAACACTTGCAAACACATATCTTGCTGTTGATCACGGGCTTGAAATACTGCCCGTTATAAACAAAATTGACCTACCGTCTGCCGAACCTGACAGAATAAAGGCAGAAATAGAAGATATTATAGGCATACCCGCCGATGATGCGCCGCTTATTTCAGCCAAAACAGGCATAAATGTTGAACAGGTGTTAGAACTAATAGTTAACGGTGTGCCTGCCCCAACAGGTGACCGCACAGCTCCGCTTAAAGCACTTATATTTGACTCGTATTATGATGCTTATAAGGGAGTTATAGTTTATTTCCGCGTGGTTTCGGGCAGCATTAAATGCGGCGATAACATCAAAATGATGGCAACGGGTGCTTGTTTTGATGTTGTAGAGCTTGGCAGAAAACGGGCAACGGCTTTTGAAAGTTGCGACTGCCTTGAAGCGGGCGAGGTTGGTTATCTTGCAGCTTCTATTAAAACGGTAAGTGAGGCCCGTGTCGGCGATACTATTACTTTGTCAGAAAACAGCGCAGATGAGCCTCTGCCCGGCTATCGCGCGGCAAAACCGGTTGTTTTCTGCGGTATTTACCCCGCTGACGGTGCAAAATATCCCGATTTGCGCGAGGCGCTTGAAAAGCTGCAGCTTAATGATGCGTCGTTGCTTTTTGAAGCAGAAACCTCACAGGCGTTAGGCTTTGGTTTTCGTTGCGGATTTTTGGGCCTTCTTCATATGGAAATATTAGAAGAACGCCTTGAGCGCGAATACAATCTTGATATAATTACTACGGCTCCAAGTGTGCAGTACGAATTTGTGCTTACAAATGGGGACAGAATATTTGTAGACAATCCTACAAATTACCCCGACCCTGCCGTTATTGCCGAAGCACTTGAGCCTGTGGCAAATGTTCACATTTATTCACCAAGCGAATATGTAGGCACAATTATGCAGCTTTGCGAAGACCGCCGCGGCGACTATAAAGATATGAAATATATGGGTGACCGTGTCGATATTCACTATGTGCTTCCTATGGGTGAAATTGTTTATGACTTTTTTGATGCTTTAAAGAGCCGAACAAAAGGTTATGCGAGTTATGATTACGAACCCGCGGGATATCAAAAATCCAATCTTGTTAAACTTGATGTTATGCTTGCGGGCGATACTGTAGATGCGCTTTCTTTTATAGTGCATTCGTCTAATGCATATACACGGGCGCGCCGAATAGCAGAAAAGTTAAAAGAGTATATTCCGCGTCAGCTTTTTGAAGTACCTATTCAGGTAGCGGTGGGCGGCAAAATAATTGCCCGTGAAACCGTAAAGGCCATGCGAAAAGATGTGCTTGCAAAATGCTACGGCGGCGATATAACCCGAAAGAAAAAACTTCTTGAAAAGCAAAAAGAAGGCAAAAAGAAGATGCGCAAGTTAGGCTCGGTTGAGGTGCCCAAAGATGCGTTTATGGCTGTGCTTAAACTTGACGAATAGAGGGTTAATACTATGACTGAAAAAAGAAAAAAGGCTATTATTCGCCGCAGAATATTTATAGCGGTTGTCGCATTGATTTTGGCGGCGCTTATAGCGTTAATAGCAATTGTTGTTATTTTGATAAAAAATAACACCGGAAATAATGATACTGTTTCATCAAACATAAGCTCGTCAGATATAAGCTCGGTTTCAAGCGAGCAGTCGAGTAATGCCGACGAAGTTGAACAAGAAGAAGACAGTCAACCTTCAACATTTACAACTCCGACAGGCGCAACTCTTGACGCAAACTTCGGCAGACTTTTGCTAATTAACGGCGAGCATGCTTTGCCCGATGATTATGATTCCAAAGTACAAGAGTATTTGGTGGAAATTGATAAACAATATCGCAATAATGACTATGTAACACAGATACACCGCGATGTTTACCCCTATATTACTGCAATGGTGGCGGCGGCTCAGGCTGACGGTGTTGACCTGCGTGTATGGTCGCCGTTTCGCAGTTATGCAATACAAAACGACCTTTTTCAAAAGCAGGTTGCCCGTGTAGGCGGCGATGAACAAAAGGCGGCTACCATAGTAGCGCGGCCGGGTACCAGCGAGCACAACACAGGTCTTTGCGCCGACTTTAATATGGCAGATGATGCTTTTGAAAGCACACCCATGTATGCTTGGATGTGCGAGCATGCGCAAGATTACGGTTTTATTTTGCGGTATCCCAAAGATAAGCAAAATGTAACGGGTGTAATTTATGAATCGTGGCACTGGCGCTTTGTGGGTATTAACAACGCTAAAGAAATAAATGATTTAGGCGTAACGCTAGAGGAATATATAGAATTAAAAGGCATTGACCCCGCCACAGATATGTATGGCGACGACAATATCTAAAGAAACTATACTTAATAGATTAACTTTTTTGGGAGGAACGCTTTATGGATTTTAAGCAGTTTTTCAGTCAAATTAAAGGTAAAAAAATTGCTATGTGCGGAATAGGTGTCAGCAATACACCCCTTATTTTAAGTTTTTTAAAACAGGGCGCACGCGTTATTGCCTGTGACCGCCGTGAGCGCGAACAGATTGGTAAAATAGCCGATGAAATCGAAAACGCAGGTGCCGAGTTAAAACTTGGCGAAAATTACCTCGAAAACCTTGAAGTAGATATAATTTTCCGTACACCGGGTATGAATTTCCACCTGCCCGAGCTTGAACGCGCGCGTAAACGCGGCATTGCCGTAACCAGTGAAATGGAAGTGTTTTTTGACCTTTGCCCTGCTACAATTTTTGCGGTAACAGGCTCTGACGGCAAAACCACAACCACCACTCTTATAGCAAAAATGCTTGAAGCCGAGGGCAAACGCGTATTTGTAGGCGGCAACATAGGCACTCCGCTTTTGCCTGAAATAGAAAATATTACGGCAGATGATTTTGTGGTTGCCGAGCTTTCGTCTTTCCAACTTATTTCTATGCGTAAAAGTCCCGATGTTGCGGTGGTTACAAATGTTGCGCCCAATCACCTTGATGTGCATAAGAGTATGGACGAATATGTCGAAGCCAAAGAAAATATTCTGCTTCATCAAAATGCATTTTCACGCACGGTGCTTAACCGTGATAACGATATTACCGAATCTTTTCGCAAAGATGTTCGCGGTCAAAGTCTTGGATTTAGTATGAAACGCCGTCTTAATAACGGCGCCTGGCTTGACAGCGACGGTGTGCTGCATATGGCATATCGCGGTATAGATGTGCCCGTAATTGACCGCAAAGAAATCGCAGTGCTTGGTGACCATAATGTTGAAAACTATTTGGCCGCTATTACTGCTGTTTGGGGTTATGTTGGTGTTGACAGTATTTGCAAAGTAGCGCATGAATTCAGCGGTGTAGAACATCGAATTGAATTTGTACGCGAGCTTGACGGAGTTAAATATTATAACGATTCTATCGCTTCAAGCCCTACTCGCACTATTGCAGGGCTTAAGGCATTTGGGCAAAAAGTTATTCTTATTGCGGGCGGATATGATAAGCATATTCCGTTTGAACCGTTAATGCCTTACCTTGTAGAAAAGGTTAAAACGCTTTATTTGTGCGGCGATACTGCAGACAAGATAGAAAAATGTCTGCGTGATTATGAAGGCTATAACGGTTCACCCGAAATTGTAAGGGTAAAAAATATCCCCGAAGCGGTAGCATCAGCGCGCAAATTGGCATCAGCCGGCGATATTGTTACACTCAGCCCTGCCTGTGCAAGTTTTGATGCTTACCCAAACTTTGCGGCACGCGGCAATCATTTTAAACAGTTGGTGAACGAATTATAATGAACATCAAAGATACGCTTTTTAAGTTGTCTGAAGCGGCAGGTATTGGCAATGTAAACCAAGCCGCCGATATAGCATACGGTATACTGTCGCAGTATGCCGAGTGTGAACGCCAAGGCGCACTTACCGTAATAGGCCGTCTTAAAGGCAAAAACAATTACACGCTTATGCTTGATGCGCACATTGATGAAATCGGTTTTATAGTAACCGATATTGATGCCAACGGCTTTTTGACTGTAAAAAACTGCGGCGGCGTTGATTTGCGTTCTTTGCCCGCAAGACCCGTTACAATTCACGCAAAACAAAGTATAAACGGTGTGTTTTGCAGTGTACCGCCACACCTTGGCGGTGCAAAAGAATATGATGATATTTCGTCTTTGAAAATTGACACATTATTAGGCGAAAAGGCAAAAGACTTAATAAGCGTCGGCGATTTTGTAACCTTTAACCAAAAGCCTATCGGACTGCAAGGCAGCCGTATAACGGGTAAAAGTCTTGATGATCGCGCAGGTGTAGTATGCCTTTTAGAACTTGCAAAACGATTGTCGGGTAAGGAATTACCGTTCAATGTGGTTTTTGCCCTTACCGATATGGAAGAGCTTGGCAGCAGAGGTGCCAAAACCGCCGTATTTAATATTTCACCAAACGAGGCAATAGTTATTGATGTTTCTTTTGCTGACGGACCCGATATTTCTGCAAATGAATGCGGCAAACTGTCGGGCGGTGCTATGATAGGTATGTCGCCCGTTCTCGACAAAAAAGCCTCAAAAGAATTAGTATTGCTTGCAAAAGGAAATAATATACCCTATCAAACCGAGGTTATGGATGGAATAACCGGTACTAACAGTGATGTTATTTCTATATCTAAAAGCGGTGTGAAAACTTCGCTTATTTCAATTCCGCTTCGCAATATGCATACCGATGTTGAAATAATTGACATAAAAGACATTGAATCGGTTTGCGACTTGATTGAAAAGTATATTCTTAAAGGAGGGCGTATGTTATGACCGAACTTTTAAGAAAACTTTGCATGACAGACGGCACTTCGGGCGACGAAGGCGCCGTGCGCGATTTTGTGATTTCTCAAATTAAAGATTTTTGTGAATACTCGGTTGATGCTTTAGGAAATATAATAGCCTTTAAAAAGGGTAAAAAAGCGGCTTCAAAAAAGGTTTTACTTGATGCACATCTTGATGAGGTGGGGTTAATTATTACCCATATAGAAGCTAACGGTTTTTTGCGCTTTAAAACGGTGGGGGGCATAGACACTTCTGTGCTTATGTTCCGCCGTGTGCTGATAAACGGTAAAACTGTGGGTGTTATAGGCGGCAAGCCTGTGCATTTGTGCAGCGGTGACGAGCGCAAAAAACTGCCCGAAGATGACCGCCTTTATATTGATATTGGCGCTGCATCAGCCGATGAAGCCCGCAAGACAGTAACCGAGGGTGACTGTGCGGTTATGTGCAGTGATTTTACCGTGTCGGGTGACAAAATTTTATCTAAAGCGTTAGATGATCGCATTGGCTGTGCTATAATAATCGACCTTTTAAAATCTGATGCCGAATATGATTTTT
>JBJFGD010000255.1:0-2007 GCA_051892355.1 Acutalibacteraceae bacterium
CGGTTAACCTCTTTTGAACCACGCGACTATCGCGTGGTTTTCATTATACAAAAAGCAACCGATACTTTTTAAAAGTATCGGTTGTTTTTTATCTGTTTAAATCTCTTTCTTGCTTTGAAAAAACACATCCGCAATAGTCTTGACGGTACATACCGTATTGCCGTGACAGTTCGGTAGAGCGTTTGTATCCGTTTTTCTTTTTGAAATCAGATACTAAATATTTTATGCCGTATTCATTAGCAAGGTTCAAGCCTATTTCGTTTAATTTTTCGGCATTTTTAAGCGGACTTATTGACAATGTGGTTGTGAAGTAGTCCATATTGCGCGCTTTGGCATATTCTGCCGCCTCGCGCAAGCGCAGTTCATAGCACAAAAAGCAACGCTCGCCGCCTTCAGGTACATTTTCTAACCCTTTAGCCATTGCGTAAAAACGATCCTTATCAAAATTTCCCTCTACAAAATCTATTTTATTTTTAGCAGGAAAACGCTCAATAAACTTTTTCTGTTCTTCAACACGCTTGTAATACTCATCATCGGGGTATATATTTGGATTATAATAAAATACTGTAATTTTAAAATATTGTGATAGATATTCAAGCACATAACTGCTGCAAGGTGCGCAGCAACTGTGCAAAAACAGTGTGGGTGTTTCACCCTTTGATTGATGCTCTGCTATTATGTTTTCAAGTTCTATTTGATAATTTATTTTCATTATAATTATTTATTTGACAAATATTCGTCAATAGCTTTAGCTGCTGTTTTACCTGCACCCATTGCCGATATAACTGTTGCGGCACCTGTTACTGCATCGCCGCCGGCATACACCGCTTCGCGAGAGGTAAGACCGTCTTCGTTTACAATGATACCGCCTCGAGCATTTACTTCAAGACCTTTTGTAGTGCTTTTTATAAGCGGGTTGGGTGAAGTACCGATAGACATAATAACGGTATCAACATCAATTACAAATTCAGAACCCTCTACAGGAACAGGGCGGCGGCGACCTTTTTCATCAGGCTCGCCAAGCTCCATTTTAATACATTTCATACCGCTGACAAATCCGTTTTTGGGATCGCGTTTATCATCGGGATTTTCGTATCCTAAAATTTCAGTAGGATTGCACAGTAACTTGAAGTTGATTCCTTCTTCCATAGCGTGCTCAACCTCTTCTTTACGGGCGGGCAGTTCATCCATAGAACGGCGATATACAATATATACTTGATCAGCACCCAAGCGCAATGCGGTACGGGCTGCGTCCATAGCAACATTACCGCCGCCTACAACCGCAACATTACCGCCTTTCATAATAGGGGTATCGGGATTTTCAAGGTATGATTTCATAAGGTTGCTGCGAGTTAAGAATTCATTTGCAGAGTAAACACCTTTAAGGCTTTCACCGGGTATACCCATAAAGTTAGGCAAACCTGCGCCGGAACCAACAAATACAGCCTCATAGCCCATGTCAAAGAGCTCATCAATGGTGAGCGTTTTACCGATAACAACATTAGGTTCAACATCTACACCCAAAGCTTTAAGAGTGTCAACCTCTTTAGCAACTATTGATTTAGGAAGACGGAATTCGGGTATACCGTATACAAGAACACCGCCTGCTGTATGTAATGCCTCATAAACGGTTACTTTATAACCTTTTTTAGCAAGGTCGCCCGCACATGTAAGACCTGAAGGGCCTGAACCTACAACCGCAACCTTGTGACCGTTAGATTCGGGCATTTCGGGTGCTTCGGTGACATTTTTATTGTGCCAGTCGGCAACAAAACGCTCAAGTCTGCCAATACCTACAGGCTCAAATTTAATGCCTAAAGTACACTTGCTTTCGCATTGTGTTTCTTGAGGACAAACGCGTCCGCAAACAGCAGGCAGGGAAGATGATTTTGAAATTTCTTGATATGCGCCCTCAAAATCACCCTCTTTAATTTTAGATATAAAATCGGGTATATGAATATTTACAGGGCAGCCGTTAACGCACGGCTGATTTTTACAATTCAGACA
>JBJFGD010000256.1:0-2001 GCA_051892355.1 Acutalibacteraceae bacterium
TCTCGCTTCATAATCTCAATTCCGCCTAATTCATCGCTTTCAAAATTCATTGGCATCACCGGGTCATGAACGCTAAGCCGCAACAAAAACCAACCTTGTTTGGTAGATACTCTTATTCCCTCTCGATTATCATCGGCAATTTTATATTCGGGCTTGTTTGCCGAAAACTCTTCTAACGCGGCAATAACACCCTCTCCATAAGCGCGGAAGTCCTTTGTCTTTATGTTAAATCGGTATTCCGCTTCTTCTGCAGGCATAGCCATATTAGAAAGCAGTGCTTTAATATCGGTTCCTTTTGCAAGTTCAATTATAATTTTAGTTGCAAGATATGCACCGTCATCTAAAAAGTAATTTTCACGCAAAGCCGCATGACCCGATGTTTCAATAGCCAATGGGCAATCTATACCTTGCTCGCACAACTCTATGGCCTTGTTAATAACATTTTTGTATCCGCGGCGATAACGGTAGTGTACCCCTTTTAAATCATTTTGAATATACTCTTTTAATCCGTCAGATGTAACCGAGTCGGTCACTATTGTGCCACCCTCTTTGCCGCCTAATGCAATAAAGGCAGAAATTGCTATAAGTCGGTTGCGGTTAATCTCATTACCGTCTGAGTCAACGCAACCCGCACGGTCAACATCAGTATCAAATATAACGCCAAAATCGGCACCGCTTACCTTTACAGCCTCACAAATACTTTCTATTGCCTGCTTATTTTCGGGATTAGGTATATGGTTTGGAAACATACCGTCAGGCTCTAAGAACTGACTTCCGCTAATGTCAGCGCCTAATGGTGCCAACACATCATTTGCATAAAAACCGCCCACGCCGTTGCCTGCATCGACTATAATATGATAACCAAAAAGCGGCTTTTCACCCTTGCCAACCTCGCGGATTATCATATCACGAAGCCGCGCGGCATAATCTTTCATATAGTCAATTTTTTCTACTGTTCCTTTTTCTTCGGTTATTAAACTTTCGCCGTTTGAAGCCAAAGATAAAATTTCAGCAATATCACTGCCTTCAAGTCCGCCTGTGCCTACAAAAAACTTAAGACCGTTTCTGTCAAACGGATGATGGCTTGCCGTAATTTGTATAGCGGCATCTGTATGTAAATCAACCGTAGTCATAAACATAGCAGGTGTAGATGCAAGTCCGCAATCCAAAACGGTAACACCCGCTGCTACCAGTGCAGATTTTACACTGTCACTTATTCTGTCGGCGGTTATACGAGAATCATGGCCTAATGCTATTTTTAATTCATTTGCCGGTTTTTCAAGCTTATTGACACACCATACCGCAAATGCGGCAGCAATATCATAAACTGCGGTATCTGTAAGTTCTATGGGTTTGCCGCCCAAATCAGAGGCATAACCTCTTACATCTGTTCCGCTTTTTAAAAAACTGTAATCCATAAATTTTCCCTTCTACAAACCGCCGGACAAAAATCCCGCGGTAAAATACCCTATCAAAATCAAGGCAATCACCGAAATGGTTATAATTGCCGATTTAATAAACAAACTAAAAAATTCACTGTGCTTATTTGTTCCGGCCATAATGTCACATACCTTTCAAAAAAAGTATTTGGCAAAAGGCTTTATTTTATACCTGTGGGGGCAGTTTTATGAATGACCGCATAACCGCACGCAAACATAAATTCAAAAAATATAAAAAATTAAAAATCATTCGCGAATACGCATTGCTTTTTAATAATAGCAATGCTATGCTTGACTGCGTTTGCAATATTCATACTAACGGTATTGTTGAAAGCAAACTCTATACCAAAGGCGGCACATATCAACTTATTATAAGCTGTGAACAACCCCCGCAAGACCTATTATGTACCGTATTTAAAGATAAATTTCACATCGATGAAATTAAACAAAAAAATCGCGTTGTTTGTAGTGAAAATGCAATTAAAAAAATTCAAAAAGCATTTAAAGTGACTTAATTTCACGCACTTTAGCACCCATATCGCAAGCTGAAAACAAGAAATTG
>JBJFGD010000257.1:0-2001 GCA_051892355.1 Acutalibacteraceae bacterium
AGCATTTCCAATAAGGTCTTCACGAATAATTACAATTGTAACACCTGCAGGTGCAACATTCTTTTGAGCGCCCGCATAAAGCACACCAAATTTTGATACATCAATCGGCTCTGACAAAATACAGCTTGAAATATCTGCTACAAGAGGAACTTCTCCGGTGTCGGGCAATTCATGATATTTTGTACCGTATATTGTATTATTCATACAAATATGAACATAGTCGGCCTCGGGGTCAAAATCTGCCGCAGTTGTTTTAGGAATATAGGAATATGTTTTGTCGGCGGAAGATGCCACAGCACGCGCCGCACCGTAACGCGCCGCCTCTTTATAAGCCTTATTTGCCCACTGACCTGTAATAATGTAGTCGGCCTTTTTGTTTTTATTCATAAGGTTAAGCGGAATCATAGCAAACTGTGTTGATGCGCCGCCTTGTAAAAACAACACTTTATAATTATCAGGTATATTCATAATCTCGCGCAAATTTGCTTCTGCCTCATCAAAAATTGCCTGATATTCTTTACTGCGATGTGACATTTCCATAACAGATTGACCGGTCGTGCCGTATTCTAACATTTCTGCCGCAGCAGTGTTAAGTACATCTTCAGGTAGCATCGATGGACCTGCGCTAAAATTGTAAACTCTTGACATAATAAAAACCTCCAAATAGGGTAAAACCCGAATTTGCATACAATTATATATTATATTTTATGCTATGTCAATAGGATTGTTAAAAAAATATCAATATATTTCTTAGTTTTTATTTCTTTCGCCTTTTATTTTGTTAAATTATTAACAATTAAATTCAAAAATAAAACCATTCAGTAATGAACGGTTTTATTAACGGAATATAACTTTAATTGCATTTCAATGCAAAATTTTCGGAATCAAGCGTTAGATTCGGGTTATAATATGGGTCGCCTTTTTTAAGCTCTGCCCCCCATTTATCTTGAAAGCGAAAGACTTCGCTGTTAAAACGAGCGCGTTTTTCAGCCGTATCTTCAATGCCTCGGCTTTTTGACTCATAGTGATAAAATTCTGCAAAAGGTGTAAATACTATTAAATATCCTGCCTTGCGTATGCTCATACAAAAATCGACATCATTAAATGCCACTGCATAACCTTCATCAAGTCCGCCTACTTCATTATAAACATCTTTTCTTACAAGAAGGCATGCCGCAGTACAAGCACTTAAATTTTGTGCTATTGAGGCTCTCGCCATATATCCCGGATCTGTTCTGTCAAAGTATTTGTGTGAATGACCTGCCACACCCCCAAGACCTACTATAACGCCGGCGTGTTGTATGGTATCATCAGGGTAATAAAGCTTTGCCCCTACTGCGCCTACATCTTTACGCTGAGCAAACATAAGCATCTGCTCTAACCAATCGGGTGTTATAACCTCAATATCATTATTGAGCAAAAGCACATATTCACCTTTTGCTTGTTTTACAGCAAAATTATTTATAGCCGAATAATTAAAGCCCTTATCCCAAGTTATAACCTTTAAGTTTTCATATTTGTTTTGAATTGATTTATAATATTCAAATGTCTTATCCTCGGTGCTGTTATTTTCAACAATTATTATTTCAAAATTTTTATATGTTGATTTTTCATATACCGAAGACAAGCATTTATCCAAATCGTTAATATGGTCTTTATTTGGTATAATTATCGATATCAACGGATTACCATTTATATCGTACTGAATTTTATATGTAGTGGGCACCATTGAATCCTCTACACTGCCCGAAAGACCTAATCTTTCAATATGCGCTTTAATTGCGCGTTTGGCGCTATCAATAACATACGGCTTTGCTGACACATCAGATGCTACCGATGCCTTGTGCGAACGCCAAAAATAAAGTGCTTTCGGTATATGCACTATATTTTGTGCCTTTTCTGTAAGTCGCAATATTAAATCATAATCTTGGCTGCCGTCATATTCATTATTAAAATACCCTACACTGTCAAGCAGTTGCCTTGAAAATGCAGTAAAGTGAC
>JBJFGD010000258.1:0-8047 GCA_051892355.1 Acutalibacteraceae bacterium
TAATAACAGCGAGGGTATACCGGCATATATTACGGTTGATATGACAACTCAAGAAACTTCATTAGTGCGCCTTGATGAGGGAATAAAGTATTCACCAAGCGAATATTTTATGCGCAATCTTTATCGTTATCTTCGCTTTAAATATCCTACAAAAATTTTTGATAATATTTCCTTTGAAATAGATGAAAATGGCACACCTTATTGGGTGGCCTCATGTGTAAAATTTAAAATAGGCATATGGAGCGGTCGCGACATTAACGGTGCTGTTTTGTTAAATGCAGTAACGGGTGAGAGCAAATACTATTCACTCGAAGAGATTCCGTCGTGGGTAGATCAGGTTTACAATGCTGATATGGTTATGCAACAGCTTATTTATAACGGCAAATACCGTTCAGGATATTTTAACTCAATATTCGGTCAAAAAGGTGTTTTGCAACCAACCGACGGTTACAACTATCTTGCTATAAATGACGATGTTTATCTTTATACAGGCATAACCTCTGTTACAAGTGATGAATCAAATGTCGGTTTTGTGCTTACAAATTTGCGTACAAAAGAAACAAAATATTATGCTATTCCCGGCGCAGAAGAATATTCTGCAATGGATTCTGCCGAAGGGCAGGTTCAGCACCTTAAATACTCTGCAACTTTTCCGTTGCTTTTAAACATTTCTGACAGGCCAACTTATTTTATGTCGCTAAAAGACGGCGCAGGACTTGTTAAAATGTATGCTTTTGTAGATGTAAGCCAGTATCAGATAGTCGGTACGGGCAATACGGTTGAAGAAGCACGAACCGATTATATAAACAAACTTAAAAACGAAAATCTAAATATTGATAATACCGAAGAAACAATCGTTTCGGGTATTATTGAAAGTGTGTCTTCGGCAGTGGTTGAGGGAAACACTAATTATTATATTAAACTTAAAGACGATAATATTATTTATGTTGCACCTATCAATTTGTCTGACAAATTGCCGTTTGCAAAATCTGAAGACCATATAGAAATGACTATAAATTCTATCGAAGATATAGTTACCGTATCAAAAATTGAATTTGAATAAAGGATATTTTATTTATGAAACAAAAAATAACTGACGAATTAAAACAAAAGGTCGAAAAAATTTGCAAGGATTAAAAGAAAAAATATCGCAGATTATACCAATAGGTGAATATTATTTATTTGATGATTGCCCGGTTATATCTTTAGAAATTTTGTGATTTTTTATATAAGAAAAAAATAACAACCATACAAAAAAGTATGGTTGTTATTTTTTGGAGCAGGTGATGGGAATCGAACCCACATAGCCAGCTTGGAAGGCTGGAATTCTAGCCATTGAACTACACCTGCAATTACAACGCAAATTATAATAACACAAAATTATTTAACAGTCAAGTGTTTTTATAAAAAAATATTTATATATTCAATACTATAAACATTCATTTTGATTGACAATGCGGTATTTTTTTGATAAAATACTATAATAACTATTACTGTGTATAATTTGTGTGGTGAATATTA
This sequence comes from Acutalibacteraceae bacterium, assembly GCA_051892355.1. Classification (GTDB taxonomy): domain Bacteria; phylum Bacillota; class Clostridia; order Oscillospirales; family Acutalibacteraceae; genus UBA737. The sequence goes on from JBJFGD010000258.1 coordinate 1,522, forward strand.
TGGTTTCAAGTATGACAGGTTTTGGCAGAGGCAAGGTATCTGGCGATGAATTTAACATAACTGTTGAAATCAAGTCGGTAAATCATAGGTATTTTGAATATAGTTCTCGAATACCTCGTGCATTTCAGTTTTTAGATGATAGTTTAAAAGCGCTTTGCCAGCAAAAAATTTCAAGAGGCAAGGTTGAAATTTCTGTCCAGTATGAAAGTACTTCTTCAAATTCTATAGAGCTTTCTGTAAATCAGGCATACGCTGATGCATATATTGATGCTTTGCATAAATTTGCAAAAAGTTATAAGTTAAAAGATGATATAAAAGCTTCTTCAATAGTTGGCAATACCGAAATATTTACGGTTAAAAAGCGCGATGTTGACGAAGAACTTGTTAAAAAGTTAGTAACCGAAGCCGCAAGCATGGCTATTGACAACTTTATTAACTCACGCGCGGCAGAGGGCGAACGAATGGTTGCCGATGTTAAGGGCAGGGCAGAATACATTTTAAAACAGGTTGAATTTGTAGAAACCCGTTCACCTCAAACGGTAAAAGAGTACCGTGAAAAAATTGAACAAAAGATAAAAGAACTTATAGGCGATATTCAAATAGATGAACAGCGCTTGCTTACCGAAACCGCAATATATGCTGATAAAATTGCCGTTGCCGAAGAGACTGTAAGACTTCGCAGTCATATACAGTCGCTTTGCTCACTGCTTGATGAGGGCGGCGTTATAGGCAGAAAATTAGACTTTATAGTTCAAGAAATGAACCGTGAAACCAATACAATCGGCTCAAAATGTCAAGATATGGAAATTACTAAGGTTGTCGTTGATATCAAGTCTGAAATTGAAAAGATACGAGAACAGATTCAAAATATAGAATGAGGGTGCCATTATGCGACTTGTAAACATTGGTTTTGGCAATATGATATCCGCTAACCGTATGATAGCAATTGTCAGCCCCGAATCGGCACCTATTAAACGCATTATACAAGATGCTAAAGAGCGAGGCACTTTGGTTGATGCTACCCACGGGCGAAGAACGCGTGCTGTTATTATTACCGACAGCGACCATATATTTTTAACATATTTAAGTCCCGAAATTGTGGCAAACCGTATGGCAGATGAAAATGCCGTTGAATATATGGAGGATAAGTATGAATAGGGGAAGAGTATTTATTATTTCAGGTCCTTCTGGTTCTGGCAAAGATACTGTGTTAAAAAAAGTTTTTGAACGCTTGCCAGATATTGAATTTTCTATTTCTTCTATTACAAGACCTATGCGAACAGGTGAAATAGAGGGTGAAAAATACAACTTTATTTCACGCGAAAAATTTGAAGAAATGATAGCAAACGATGAACTTTTAGAACATAATACTTTTGTCGGAAATTATTACGGAACCCCTAAAGCCCCGGTATTAAATTGCATTGAAAACGGCAAAGATATGTTAATTGAAGTTGATGTTAACGGCGCTGCGCAAATACGGCAAAAAATGCCCGATGCCGTAAGCATTTTTATAATGCCGCCATCGCTTGAAGTGTTAAAAAAACGCTTATACGGCAGAGGGACAGACAGTGAAGATGTTATAAAAAAGCGCATTAACGAGGCTCTTCAAGAAATCGCAAGAGCTACCGAATATGATTATATAGTTGTTAATGATGTAATTGATACTGCTGTTGATGATGTTATTACGGTTATGTCGGTTGACCGTTTTAAAACCGACCGAAATTTAAATCTTATAAATAAAGTTTTAGGTAAATAAAACTCGAAAGGAAATGTTGTTATGTTAAACAAAAATATAGGTAAACTTATAGAAAATTATGATAACCGTTATGCTCTTGTAATGGATATTGCAAATCGCGCTCGTAAAATTTCAAATGAAGCAGAAAAGCAGGAGCAAATATTAATAGAAAAACCTGTAAGTATTGCTATAGATATGTTAGCAAATGAAAAAGGACTTTAATTATTTATATTGATTTTAAGGAGGGTACGGTATGTGTCGTTTTATTGCAGAGGTTGTAATCGACGGCGCTGCCGGCTCTTTTGATAAGCGCTATTCTTATGCTATACCTGAAAAACTTTTAAATTCTGCGCGTGCCGGGTGCAGAGTTACGGTACCTTTTGGTATGGGTAATTCTAAAAAGCAAGGTATGATTTTAAAGGTTTATGAAGGTGAAATCAATTCTAAAACCAAAGAAATTTTATCTTGTACAGATACTTCGCCAATACTAAATGATGAAATGATTAAAATGTGCGAATGGTTAAAAAACAATGTGTTTTGTACATATTTTGATGCTATTCACACTATGTTGCCGGCAGGTCTTAATTATAAGCTGACTGACTTTTATTCCGCTAATGATGATTTTTGTTCCGCTTCTCTTTTAGAGGATGATGAAAAATCTATATTTGATTTTCTAAAAGCAAACGGTGAACAACCTTTAAAGAAAATAGAGCAGTTTTTTGATAACTCTGATATAATTTTATTTAATCTTTTACAAAAACAGGCAGTTATTAAAAATCAAGTTCCTGTGCGCCGTATGAATGATATTACACGGCGTTGGGTAAGAATGAACACAGAAAACAATATTGCAGTTAAACTTACCGCCCGTCAGCAAGAAATTGTAGATATTGTGGAAGCAGCCGGCAGTGTTTCGGTAAAAGAGTTACAGTATTTTACAGGTGTTTCAACTTCTGTTATAAATAATCTCGAAAAAAAGCATGTTTTCGAATCTTTTGAAAAGCAAGAATTTCGTATGCCGTATATCGGCAAAACGATTGCTAAGTGTGAAGAAATCAATTTAACTGAAGAACAGCAGTCTGCATACAACGGCTTGCGAGATATGATATTATCGGGTAACAGCGGCACTGCGCTGCTATATGGTGTTACCGGAAGCGGTAAAACAAAAGTTTTTTTAAAGTTGGTAGATGAAGTTTCTTCTTCGGGTAAAGGCGTTATTATAATGGTGCCTGAAATTGCTTTAACCCCTCAGATGATTAAGATATTCAGCGAGCGTTACGGCGATAAAATTGCAGTTTTTCACAGTGCTATGTCAATAGGTCAACGAATGGATGAATACAACCGCATTAAGCAGGGTAAAGCGTTGATAGCCATAGGCACTCGAAGTGCAGTTTTTGCCCCTTTTTCATCTTTGGGATTAATTATTATAGACGAAGAGCAAGAGCACACATATAAATCTGAAAAATCACCGCGTTTTCACGCTCGTGATTTAGCGCGTTTTAGAGCTAATTATCACAATTGTCTTTTATGTCTGGCAAGTGCTACTCCTTCGGTAGAAAGTTACAGCGCGGCACTTTCAGGCAGATATAAATTATTTACCCTTAAAGAGCGTTACGGCAATGCTGTTTTACCGGAAGTTATTCTTGTGGATATGAAAAAAGAATTGAATGAAGGTAATTCATCAGATATAAGCCGCGAACTTGCTTTTCAGATAGATAATGCTTTAAATAATAAAAAACAGGCAATAATTCTGCTTAATCGCAGAGGGCATAATACATATATTACCTGTCCGGAATGCGGTTGGGTGGCTACTTGTGAAAACTGTAGTATTTCACTGACATATCATTCGGCAAACAATCGCATGATGTGCCACTATTGCAATGCTTCACATGAAATTCCTAAAAAATGCCCCGTGTGCGGCGGCGAATTTTTACATTTTTCGGGCTCAGGTACGCAAAAGGTGGCAAAAGAAATTAAATCACTTTTTCCAAATGCGCGTGTTTTGCGTTTAGATGCTGACAGTACGGTTACTCGCGATTCGTATTCAAGTTATCTTACGGCCTTTGGTAAAGGTGAATACGATATTATGCTCGGCACTCAAATGGTAGCTAAAGGTCTTGATTTTCCAAATGTTACGGTAGTTGGCGTTATTGGTGCAGACCATGCTCTATACAATGATGATTATAGAGGTTTTGAACGCACTTTTTCATTGCTTACGCAGGTAGTAGGCAGAGCCGGCAGGTCAAAGGATGCAGGCGTTGCAGTTATACAAACAAATGACCCGCAAAACAACATTATTTCACTTGCCCGTTTACAGGATTATGATGCATTTTATAATGAAGAAATTTTGAATCGCAAGTTAATGATTTTTCCGCCTTACTGTGATATTTGTATGGTTTATGTGCAAAGTATTGATAAAGCCAACGCAAATGATGTTATAAATCAAATATTCGATAATGTAAAAATGGCAATAAATACTGAATTCAGTGATATAAAATTGATTATTTTAGGTCCTGCTGCGGCATCAATACCTAAAGTTAATAATAAATATCGATATAGAATGATTATAAAAACCAAAAACAGCGCCCGCTTTCGAGAAATGATAAGCGCTGCAACCAATATTAAGTTAAAAAAGGATACATATATCGGTATTGATATAAACCCTGAAACAATAATATAATAATAAAAAAGAGGATTAAAATGGCAAAACGCAACATTGTAAAATTAGGCGATGATATTTTAAGAAAAGTCTGTCGCACACAACTTACATTTGATGAAAAATTGCATCAAGTGCTTGATGATATGGCAGAGACAATGTATGAGGCAGAGGGTGTGGGCCTTGCTGCACCGCAGGTAGGTATATTGCGCCGTTACTGCATAGTAGATACAGGCGACGGTTTAATTGAACTAATTAATCCTGTTATTGTAGAAAAAAGCGAAGAAACACAAACAGGAAACGAAGGTTGTCTTTCCATTCCTGACAGGTACGAAACCGTAACAAGACCAATGAAAGTTACCGTGCGTGCGCAAAACCGTTATGGTGAAAATTTCACCTTAACAGGTGAAGGGCTTAAAGCAAGGGCATTGTGTCACGAAATTGACCACCTTGACGGTATACTTTATATCGACAAGGCTCAAAGGAGAAAGTAATCTATGAAAATAGTTTTTATGGGCACGCCTGATTATGCAGCTGTTACCCTTCAAAAACTGATTGATGAAAATTTTAATATTGCGGCGGTTTTTGCCCAGCCTGACAAACCTGTGGGCAGAAAACAAATAATGACTCCGCCTGCAACAAAGCTTTTAGCACAGCAGTATGATATCCCCATTTATCAACCTAAAACTTTGCGTGACGGTGAATCTTATAAAATTCTTAAAGAAATAAATCCCGATGCGATTGTGGTTGTGGCATACGGAAAAATTTTACCTAAAGAAATTTTAGAGCTGCCACGCTATGGGTGCATTAACGGTCACGCATCTCTTTTGCCTAAATTACGCGGTGCTTCACCAATACAGTGGTCTATAGTAACAGGCGAAAACATAACCGGTGTTAGCACAATGCTTATGGACGAGGGTATGGACACGGGCGATATTTTAGAAACCGCCGTGACCGAAATAGGCGCTGACGAAACTGCCGAAGAATTATTTGAAAGATTATCGGTTATTTCTGCCAATTTAATGATAACTACCTTAAAAAAAGCAGAAGATAGCTCACTTAAACCAAAAAAACAAAACGAGTCTGAAGCTACCTATGCGCCAATTATAAAAAAAGAGATGGCGCACCTTGATTTTACCAAAACGGCAAATGAAATCTGCAATGCGGTACGCGGATTTTACTCTTGGCCGTGCGCATTTTGTTTTATTAACGAAAAGCGTATTAAGGTAATAAAGGCTAAAGTTTCAAATATGGTCGGCGATAAGTGCGGTGTTGTAATTTGTTCTGATGAAAAACTAATTATTTCTTGCAAAGATACAAGTGTTGAATTAATAACCGTTCAGCCCGAAGGCGCAAAGGCTATGAGCGCCGCACAAATGTTAAACGGTCATAAAATTCCTATAGGAACAGCAGTGAGTTAGTATGGCTAATGCAAGAAAAACAGCACTTAAAGCACTGTTAGAAGTACGCAATGAAAACGCATATTCAAACATATCACTAAATAAGCATTTAACAGATAATGAACTGTCACATTCAGATAAAGCACTTGCTACCGCAATTTTTTACGGTGTTTTAGATAGAACCATAACGCTTGATTTTATTATTTCAAGGCACATTAAAACTCCGCTTAAAAAGGTTTCGCCTTTGGCGTTAGAGTGTTTACGCATTGCACTTTATCAAATATGTATATGAATAAAATACCTGAAAGTGCCGCTGTAAATGAATCGGTAAAACTTATCAAAAATTCTAAAGAAAAGCATTTATCAGGATTTGTAAACGGTGTTTTAAGAAACATTTTACGCGATGGTTTTAATTTGCCAAATACAGAAGATGTACCTTCTTTAAGTGTTAAATATTCCTGCCCTGAGTGGATTGTTAAAAGTTTTATAACCGATTACGGTCTGAATACTGCAATACAGCTTTTAAATCATTCTTTGTCTACACCGCCTGTAACGCTTAGGGTAAATACTATAAAAACCGATACCGATACACTTGCAAAAATGTTAGAGCAAGAGGGCATAAATACGCAAAAATCACAGCTTGATAATTCATTGCAAATCCTTGGCGGTATTGATGTTTCTTTGAGCGAAAGTTATAAAAAAGGGCTTTTTCATATACAAGATATTTCATCGCAAACA
>JBJFGD010000259.1:0-1981 GCA_051892355.1 Acutalibacteraceae bacterium
CGGCGACGGCAAAGTAAACAACAAAGACTATGGTTTACTTATGCAGTTTGTTAACGGATGGGATGTTATTCTGATTTAATAAAACAATAATTTGAAAAAGGATCAAAGGCATGCTTCGCGACGGGTACAGTCAGACTGTTTACGCAATAGATTCATTCTTAATGCAATAAAATAAACCTATGTTTTGCCGAGTATTTCTAAAATACTCGGCATTTTTATAAAAGACTTGATATTTTTTATTTATTGGTGTATTATTTTATATTAAATAATAAGTTTTTTAGAGGAGAGCAATAATGAATAATAAAGATTCTTATTATGTGTTTAATGATAAAGACCATGAAATAGTATTCAATAGGCATGATATGCCTGCTCCTTGGATGAACTATTTGTCTAACGGCACACTTTTTACAATGATGTCGCAGGCAGGCGGTAATCTTACCTGGTATAAATCGCCCGAGATTTGGCGAATAGGCAGATACGGTTTTTATAACCTGCCTACCGATGGCAACGGTATGTTTGTTTACATAAAAGATACCAAAACAGGCAAGATTTGGAATCCGTCATTTATTCCCGCTGAAACCGAGCTTGACTCTTGGCATTCGGCGCACGGTCTTGGTTACACTCGCTTTTTTGCACAAAAAGACGGTGTTACAATAAACCTTAAGTGCTATATCGGTAAAGACAATGTACTTGTTTACAACATTACCGCTAAAGCAGATGATGACCGCAAAATTATGGTTTATTGTGCACAAGAAATCGGTATGATGGAATATTTGCGCGAGGTAATGTGGCAGTGCTATTGCAAAAATCACTGTAATGTTTTATTTGATGAGCAAAACGCTGCGCTTAATTATGAGTATTTTGCTGACGGTCAGCCGCGTCAGGATGAAACGCCCTTTGTAGCCTTTACAACCGACGGTGAGTTGTTATCGTTTGACGGCGACCGTGCCGAATTTACAGGTGATTACCGCAGTTTCCGCAACCCTGTAGGCGTTGAAAACGACACACTCTCTAACACCGAACTCCGCGGCGGCGAGGGCGTTTTAGCGTTGCAGTCACAGTTAGAGCTTAAAGCAAATGTCGAGCAAACGGTTTCATTTTATCTTGCTACATATAATACTCAAGATGAATATAATGAGTTTATCGGCAAGGTCAAGGGCGGCGGATATGCAGACTATTTGTTTGATACTGTTAAAAAATATTGGGCAAAGAGAAATTCTTTCATTGCAGAAGTACCCGACAAACAGGTCGAAAGAATGGTTAACACTTGGAATCCTTTGCAGGTTTGGGTTAACTTTAATGTCTGCCGTGAAATTTCATACTATGCTACCGGTACAATACGCGGCATAGGCGTTCGTGATGCCGCACAAGACATTATGGCAAATGTTGCTTGCAACCTTGATGACAGCAAAGAAAAACTTAAACTTTTGATGACTCAACAATATAATAGCGGTATAACCAACCACTATTTTTATCCGATTGAAAAGAAAGAGCCTATAACAGGCGACCGTTCTGATAATCATTTGTGGTTTGTATATACTGCATATCAAATAATAAAAGAAGAGGGTAAAACCGACTTTTTATTTGAAACAGTACCGTTTTTTGATGGCGGCGAAGGCACCGTGCTTGAACATTTAGAGCGTTCAATCGCCTGCACGCTTAATAATATTGGCGAAGACGGCTTACCGCTTATGCTTGTATCTGACTGGAACGATATGCTTTGCAACATCTGTAAAGAGGGCAAGGGCGAAAGCGTAATGGTTGGTCAAATGCTTGTGCTTGCTTGCAAAGAAATGTCAGAGATTTATAGTCTGCTGGGTAAAGACGGCAAAGAATTTGACAAAACAGCTAAATGGCAAACCGAGGTTATTAACAACTTTGCTTGGGACGGTGAGTGGTATATAAGAGCCGTTACCGACTATGGAATGAAACTTGGCCGTAAAACAGATGAATGCGGTAATATTTGGATAAATTCACAAAC
>JBJFGD010000260.1:0-1976 GCA_051892355.1 Acutalibacteraceae bacterium
ATTAAGCCTAGTGGGTGGCATACTGTAAAATATGATAATGTTGACGGTAAATATCTATATAACCGATGTCACCTTATCGGTTATCAGCTGACGGGCGAAAATGCTAACATACAAAATTTGATTACAGGTACCAGATATCTTAATATCGAAGGTATGTTGCCTTTTGAAAATTCGGTCGCCGATTATGTTAAAGAAACGCAAAATCATGTGCTTTACCGAGTAACTCCAATTTTTGAAGGTGATAATCTGTTAGCATCGGGTGTTCAAATTGAGGCAAAATCGGTAGAGGATAACGGCAAGGGGATATGTTTTAATGTATATGCCTATAATGCACAACCTGATATAACAATAGATTATTTAACAGGTGACAGCTATTACGGCGATAAAAATGAAGAAGATTTTAAAAATGCAGAATATATACTAAATACAAACAGTAAAAAATTCCATTTAAGCGAATGTTCAGCCGTAAACAAGATAAAAGATGAAAATAAAAAAATATCAACAAAAACCCGCGATGAACTTATTGCAGAAGGATATGCTGCTTGTAAACAGTGCAACCCATAAAAATATTGACAAATTATTAAATTTATGTTAACATATTTCAGTAATTTAATAAGAGATATTGTCATTTTTTGTGGAGTTATATCTAATAAAATTTATATTTTTTCACGGTGACACCATTGTGTTGCCGTGTTTTATTTTTTAGGAGGTTTATCATGACAGCAAAAAAAATCATTTCTAAAGTGCTCATAATTGTTTTTATTGTGGCTTTTGGTGTTCTTTGTGCTTTTTCAGGTAACATTGCAAACCCTGTGGGAACATTATGGTCTCTATTTCCACCTGTAATCGCAATCGGGCTTGCATTGCTTACCAAAGAAGTGTATTCTTCACTTTTTATCGGTATTCTTGTGGGCGGATTGCTTGCTACCAAGTTTAACACCATACATACTGTTGGTACCATTGTTAATGATGGTTTCATTGCTGCAGTATCGGGTAGTGCGGGTATTTTTATTTTTCTTGTAATACTCGGTATTATAGTTGCGCTACTAAATAAAGCAGGCGGTTCACAGGCTTTTGGCAGATGGGCAGCAGCCCATGTTAAGGGTAAGTTTGGCGCAATGCTGGTTACATTCTTATTCGGCATACTTATTTTTATTGATGACTATTTTAACTGTCTTACAGTTGGTGCCGTTATGCGCCCCGTAACCGACAAAGCAAAGATTTCACGTTCTAAATTAGCCTACATAATTGATGCTACTGCGGCACCAGTTTGTATGATTGCACCTATTTCTTCATGGGCGGCAGCAGTTTCTTCTTATGCCCCTGACGGACAGGGTATTGCGCTTTTCTGCAAAGCTATACCTTATAACTTTTATTCTTTGCTTACATTTGTTTTTGTTATCGCAATAGGTATTATGAATTTTGATTACGGTTCAATGAAATTGCATGAGCTTAATGCCGAAAAAGGTGATTTGTTTACAAGCGGCAGTGATGATATTTCAAAAGAAGAAGAAATTCCCGCAACAAATAAAGGTAAGGTAATCGACCTTATTCTTCCCATCGTTTTCCTTATAGGCGCATGTGTATTCTCGCTTTTCTATGTGGGTAGATGCATGGGTGAAGAATGGGTATTTAATTATGCAAATTATGATTCTTCGCTCGGCTTTATTGATGCGTTTTCTAATACTGATGCAACCGTAGGTTTGCCTTGGGGCGGTCTTGTAGCGCTTATTGGTATAATTATTTATTTTGTTGCTCGCCGTCTTATGAGCGTTAAAGAGGCAATGGCTTGTATACCTAAAGGCTTTATCGCTATGGTGCCTGCAATACTTATTCTTACTATGGCAACAACACTTAAAAATACAACAAGCTTACTCGATTCAGACACATTTGTTCAAAATCTTTTAAGTTCAGCAGGGGCATTCAGTAACTTCTTGCCGGCAATAATATTTATTGTGTCTTGTCTTATTGCTTTT
>JBJFGD010000261.1:0-7950 GCA_051892355.1 Acutalibacteraceae bacterium
TCACTACGCTCACGTTGACTGCCCAGGACACGCAGACTATGTTAAAAACATGATCACCGGTGCTGCACAGATGGACGGTGCTATCCTCGTTATCGCTGCTACCGACGGTCCTATGGCTCAGACTAAAGAACACCTTCTTCTTGCTCGTCAGGTTGGCGTTCCTTACATTGTTGTATTTATGAACAAGGTTGACCAGGTTGACGATGAAGAACTTCTCGAACTCGTTGAAATGGAAATCCGTGAGACTCTTGACAGCTATGAATTCCCCGGCGATGATACTCCTATCATCAAGGGTTCAGCTCTTAAGGCTCTTGAAGCTTCTGATGATGTTAACGATCCTGCATATGCTCCTATTGCTGAGCTTATGGATGCTGTTGACAGCTATATTCCTACTCCTGACCGTAAGGCTGATATGCCTTTCCTTATGCCAATCGAGGATGTAATGACTATTTCAGGTCGTGGTACTGTTGTTACAGGCCGTGTTGAGCGTGGTCAGCTTAATGCAGGTGATGAAGTTGAAATCATCGGTCTTACCGAAGAACGCGCTAAGACTGTTGTTACTTCAATGGAAATGTTCCGTAAGACTCTTGATTACTGTGAAGCCGGCGATAATGTTGGTGCACTTCTTCGTGGTGTAGGCCGTGAAGAAGTTGAGCGTGGTCAGGTTCTTTGCAAACCCGGCTCAATTAATCCTCACACCAAATTCCATGGTCAGGTTTATGTATTGACCAAAGAAGAAGGCGGCCGTCATACTCCGTTCTTCAACAACTATCGTCCTCAGTTCTATTTCAGAACTACTGATGTTACAGGCGTTGTATCTCTTCCTGCAGGCACAGAAATGTGTATGCCTGGCGATAATGTAGAGATGGATGTTGAACTCATCACTCCTATCGCTATTGAAGAAGGTCTTCGTTTTGCTATCCGTGAGGGTGGCCGTACAGTTGGTTCAGGCGTTGTTACACAGATTAACGGCTAATCAAAAGTTTTAATTTAACTAAAAAATCCAAGGTGTAAAAACCTTGGATTTTTCTTTTATATGTATAGTTGTTACAATGCTAATTTATCATTTAAAAGTTAATAAAAAAATATAAAACAAAGTAATTTTCGCTGTTATATACAAAATTAACTTTGTTTTTTTATACCTTTTTGACAAATGATATAATCCTTTTAGATTAAATATCACAAAAAAAACGAAAATTATGTGCAAAATATATATATATTTTGTTGACAAATAATACAAATTACTGTATAATATGCTTGTATTTATATGCGATTTTTGTAAGTTTTCTTTTGCATATAAGTCGATATACCGCAAAGAGTTTATCTAAAAAATAGCATCTTTATTTTCGCTTTTTATAAATTTCGATTGCTGTTTTTTATTTGTTTGCCGGTATACATCAAATAAAAATACAGAAAGGATGAATGTTATGAGCAAGAAAATTGTGAGATACCTGTCAATGCTATTGGCGGTATCTGTTTTATTTTCAGGAATTTCCTTGCAAATAACCACTGCTTATGCAGACACTGCTGATGATGCAGACCCAAATACTGAAGCGGTTGTAAGCACTAATTCAGAATTAATGGACTATGTCGAATACACAAGCAGTCACGGTATCTCTAATAAGGCTACAGCCGATGTTGAGGTGCCTATCGGTGCATACGCAGTAGACGGTGCTGATGTTACAGTTAATGAAAACGGAATTAACTGGGCATCTGGTGAGGGTAGTGTTACTTGGACTTTTGAAGTAAACGAAACCGCACTTTATAATTTAAAATTTGTTTGGGAGCCTAAAGAAAGCGGTGTTGACATAACATTCGGTGTCATGATAGACGGCAAATATTTATTTGACGGCGCTGATGAAATTGTCCTTTCAAGAATATGGAAGAACGCTACCGATGAACCGCGCAAAGATGCGCAGGGCAACGAGTATGCTCAAGAACAGGCAGAGATCGAAGGTGCTATTGAAACAGTTGTACGCGATACTGAAACCGCTATAATCGATCCGTTTGAATTTGCGCTTACTGCAGGTGTTCACACTATTACAATTGTAGAGCCTGAACAGAATATTGATATTCAACAGATAGTTTTCAAAGCTCCTGAAAACATTGAGAGTTATGAAAAGGTTTCTGCATCTTATGATGTTAAGAATTTAGATGCTGACATTATAACTCTTGAGGGTGAGAAGGCTGATTTAAAAACTTCTAACTCAATTATTCCAAAGTCAAACAACAGCGATGCAGGTATGACACCAAGCGACTCATATATAACTAAAATTAATTATATAGGTGGTACTTCTTGGCAAGTGTCCGGTGATCGCATTGAGTGGAAGTTTGATGTTGAAAAATCAGGCTACTACTACATAAATATGAGATACAAGCAAAGTGACCTTGTTAACGGCGATAGTTGGCGTTGGCTTAAGATAGATGGTAAAACACCTTTTGAAGAGGCAAAAGCATTAGTATTCCCATATGGCACCAGTTGGAAATATTATACATTTGCTGACGGCGAAGAAAACCCATACTATATCTATCTTGACAAGGGTTCACATACATTATCGATGGAAGTAACCGTTGGCGGTCAGTCTGAATATTTTTATGAGCTTTCTAAACTTGTTGATATACTCGGTGATGAATACATTAAAATTGTTATGATCACAAGTGAAGATCCCGACCTTAGCCGTGACTATGATCTTGACAAGCAAATACCGAATTTTATTGATACACTCCAAGAGTGCAGCGACAGACTTGATAAACTGTCAACTTCAATGACAAAAGGTACAGGTAAGGCATCACAGGCAGTTGCTGCGATAGACAATATGAAACGCGTGCTCAACAATATGATTCGCAGTCCTTTTATTGCACAGCAATATGTAAGTGATTATTATACTAACTATACATCTGTAAGTTCTTGGCTTTATGATATGATAGAAATGCCTCTTGCTATCGATCAGATTCAGATAGTGCCTGCAGGCAAAGAATATGCAGACAATGATGCTAATTTCTTCAAGCAGTTAGCTTATGATACGGTTCGTCTTGTTTCATCCTTTACAAGTGATTATTCACTTACAAAAAGCGGATTGGCAGATGATGAAAACACTATTCGTCTTTGGGTAAACTGGGGCCAGGATCAGGCAGCAGCTCTTAATTCGCTTATACAAGACTCGTTTACTGCTAATGAAGAATATTATTATAACGGAAAGCCAATTAATGTTCAGGTTGAGATAGTTAACGCTTCTCTTATAAACGGTATATTGGCCGGCAACTTCCCCGATATGTCGCTTATGATGGCTCGTACAGAACCTGTAAACTTGGGCATTCGCGGCGCTTTGGCAGATCTTAGACAATTTGATGATTTTGAAGAAGTTCTCGAAAACTTCCAAAAAGGTGCTGAGGTGCCTTATACCTATAACGGCGCTACATATGCATTACCTGATACACAGAACTTTATGTTAATGTTCTACCGTACTGATGTAATGGAAGAGTTAGGACTTGAAATTCCGCAGACTTGGGATGACTTCTTATATTGTGCAACTATTATTCAGCGTAACAATATGAATGTTTTTGTCCCTTATACACAGATAACAACATCAACTACTGTTAATGCCGGTATTGGTAACCTGCATCTTTATCCTACACTTATGTGGCAGCACAACCTTTCTTTATATAATGAAGATGGTACGGCCACTGCTATTGCCAGCAAGCAGGCGCTTGATGTTTTCGAAGAATGGACAGATTTCTACCTCAAGTACGATTTCCTTAAAGAAGCAGATTTCTATAACCGTTTGCGTGTTGGTGTAATGCCTTTAGGTATTACAGCCTACTCAACATATATGACACTTTATTCTGCTGCACCTGAAATTCGCGGCAGATGGGGTATTGCTTTGGTACCCGGCACAGAAAATGAAGACGGTACAATCAATCGCACTGTTGCAGGTTCAGGTACAGGTTGCGCTATTGTTAAAAAGTCAACCAAACATGAACAGGCTTGGCAATTCCTTAAATGGTGGACTTCAGCCGAGACACAGACAAGATATAATAACAATTTACAGTCAATTCTCGGTATGATAGGACGAAATGCAGTTTCAAATGTTGAGGCATTTAACTCGCTTGCTTGGGATAAGGATGACCTCAAAATTCTTAATGAGCAATGGTCATATGTTAAAGAAGTTCCTGAAGTTCCCGGTTCATATGATGTAACCCGTTCAATTGACCAGGCATTTTGGGCAGTGCTTGAAGACGGCGACAAAGTAAAAGATGCAGTTGTTAAATGGTCTAAGACAGCTGATAAAGAAATTGACCGTAAAATCAAAGAATATAGTTGAGAAAGGGGAGATAGCATATGTTAAAAAATAAAAGCGGCGATGCAGCAGTAATGCCACAGTCTTCTAAAAAGTTAAAAAAGTTCTCACGTGACAAACTTTTAACCGAGCATATACCTATGTTAGTTATGCTGGCTCCGTTTTTTATATTCTTTTTTGTATTTACAATTTTACCGATTTTTTCATCTATCTTTTTAAGCTTTACTTCATATGATATGATATCTTCGCCTAAATTTATAGGCATAGATAACTATCGTCGTATGATAGTAGAAGATGCAACTTTTTCAACAACGGTAAAAAACACGCTTGTTTTTGCGATTATAGCAGGTCCTTTAGGCTTCTTGCTTTCATTTATTCTTGCGTGGTTTGTAAATGAGTTTGAGCCTAAAGTTCGTGCAGTTCTTTCGTTTATGTTTTATGCCCCATCTCTTGTAGGTAACGCTTACTTTATTTGGAAGGTTGCTTTCAGCGGTGACAGCTATGGCTATATAAACAGTCTTTTGCTCTCACTCGGTATTATTACCGAACCAATTCAATGGCTTAAAACAGAAGCGTATCTTATGACAATAGTTATTATTGTACAGTTGTGGCAGAGTATGGGCGTTTCGTTCCTTTCAAACATTTCAGGTTTGCAGAATGTAAGCCGTGATATGTACGAAGCAGGTGCTATCGACGGTATTAGAAACCGTTGGCAAGAACTTCGTTATATAACATTACCTGCTATGGGTCCAATGTTGCTATTTAGTGCGGTTATGCAGATTCAAAGTTCATTCAGTGCCAGCACAATTATGATAGAGCTTGCCGGTTATCCTTCAAAAGGTAACGCCGTAGATACAATAGTTTCGTTTATGTCTGATATGGCAACTGTTAGATATGAGTTGGGTTATGCCTGCGCTATTTCGGTTGTACTGTTTATTATGATGGTAGCAGCAAGACTGATAGTAGGCAAAGTGATTAAGATGTTTGAGAAGTGAGGTGACTGTAGTGAGTATTAAACAGTATTTTAAAGATAGACGCGGTAAGAAATCTGCAGTCAAACGCTATACCCGTTCAAAACTCGGTAACTTTACATTAGTTTTCTTTTTGGTTTTGTTTGGTCTTTTCTCATTACTTCCGCTTATTTATTGCGTTTGTACTTCTTTTAAACCACTTGATGAATTGCTTATATTCCCGCCGACTTTCTTTGTAAGAAGACCTACCATCGGTAACTATACCGTGCTGCCTGATTTAATGGCAAGTTTAAGGGTTCCGCTTTCAAGATATATATTCAACAGTGTGGTTATATCGTTCTTTACGACATTTATATATATTTTTGTAGCTATTATGGCAGCCTATGCGCTTTCAAAGGGCACCTTTAAAGGCAGAAAAGCAATGTTCTGGGTTGTTCAGTTTGCACTTATGTTTAACTCTTATACATTGGCAGTTCCGCAGTATTTGATTTTTTCAAAACTTGGACTTATAGATACATATTGGATCTATATTCTGCCTCCTATGGCATCAACTATGGGTGTATTCCTCGCAAAGCAGTACATTGAAGGCTATGTGCCTGATGCGTTGTTAGAGGCAGCAAAGATTGACGGTGCAAACCAATT
The DNA here is from genome assembly GCA_051892355.1 of Acutalibacteraceae bacterium. Lineage (GTDB taxonomy): Bacteria > Bacillota > Clostridia > Oscillospirales > Acutalibacteraceae > UBA737. Next base: position 5,912 of record JBJFGD010000261.1, read on the forward strand.
CAAAGTATTTTGGTCTATAGTAATGCCTACAATTAAACCAATTTGGCTTACAATTTTACTCTTTACCTTCCGTGATATTTGGCAAACGGTTCCTTCAGGCAAAATATTCTCTGAAGAATTGAAAATTTTGCCTCAGGTAGTAACGCAGATTACTGCCGGCGGTACTGCCCGTTCGGGTTCTGCAATGGCGGTTACCGTAATAATGATGATACCGCCTATAGTTGTGTTCCTTGTTTCACAAAGCAGTGTTGCTGAATCAATGAGCAGCGCAGGTATTAAAGAATAAGCTTGCAAATATTACAAAGGAGATGAGAACAGTGAAAAAAGCATTATGTCGTCTTTTTGCTGTGATTTTGGCTATATGTCTGGTTGCAGGCGCTGTAACTGCTGTTTCTGCCGCTTCTCCTACTGACAGTTATACATATTGGACAAATGTCGGCTCACAACGAAAAGCTGTTTACAGCAAACCGATGTACGATGTAGAGACTGTTGTAGATGTTACTGAATTAGGCATTGACAGACTTTCAAAAATCAACAGCATATGTAAAGATAACGATAATAATATTTATATACTCGATGACACTTCACGAATAGTGATTTTAGATGATGAGTATAATCTGGTTAATGAAATCGGCTTAATTGACGGTACTATCAGTTATAACGAAGCAAAGGGTATTTATTATAATGATGGTATTATTTATGTTTGCAATACAACTGGCGCAAACATTTATATGATTAATTCAGCAGGTGAGTTGATTGATACAATTACTCTTCCTGAATCTAATCTTATTCCCGATGATTTTATATTTAAGCCCACAAGAATTGCCCGTGATAAAAACGGTTATATGTATGTAGTAAGCGACGGTTGTTACTACGGTACATTGCTTTATGCCCCCGATAGAACCTTCCTTGGTTTCTACGGTGCTAATACCGTTAACGCAACAGTTGCCAGCGTGCTTACAAATATTTCTAACCGCTTGTTCCCCAATGCAGAAAAGCACGCAAACTCGATCAAAAAGCTTCCTTATACAATTGTTGATATTGCAGTTGATAATAAAGGCTTTGTATACACCTCTAACGGACATACTGACTTGTCAACCACTTCTCGTAAGACACAGATTCGTCGCTTAAGTCCGGGCGGTGGCACAAATATACTTAATTCAGATTATGTATTTACTGATACTGAAATAACATATGTTGCTAATTTAAATAGGAGTGACATATGCGATATAGAAGTAGATGATGACGGTTTTATCTATGGGCTTGAATCCACTTACGACAAGATATTTGTTTATGACAAGGATTGCCGTGTTGTTACGGTGTTCGGCGGCGGCATGGGTGAAGCCGATCAGGTAGGTACATTTTCAAATTCAGTTGCAATGCTCATAAAAAATAACGGTGAGCAGGTTCTTGTTGCCGATTATGGCACAAACTTAATTACAGTTTTTGGCATAAATGAATATGGCAAGCAGGTTAAACATCTTGACACACTTACTTTAAACGGCGATTACGACGGCATTAAAGACGGTTGGCATGATGTTATAGAACAGGATGCCAATTGTCAGATTGCTTACAGTGGTCTTGCTAATGCTTACCTCGAAGAAGAAGACTATGATACGGCACTTTACTATGCAAAACTGGGTTATGACAAAGACACATACGCAGTTGCATTTGAATATGTTCGTAAGGATTTCTTAAGCGAAAACTTTACTTGGATATTCATACTCATAGTTGTAGTAGTTATAGGTGCAATCGTATTTATGTTTGTAACCAATAAGAAAAAGATAGTATTTATTAAAAATAAATCTCTTAACCTTATGCTTTCTACAGCTATTCATCCGTCAAATTGCTTTACTGATATTAAAGAAAAACAATTAGGTTCTATACCGCTTTGTTTATTGCTACTTGTTCTTTATTATGTGGTTACCGTTATGAAGAGTATTGCGGGCGGTTTCCTATTTAGCAAGTTTGATGCAGCTTCGTTTAACAGTATTTTAGTGCTTGTTCGTTCTGCAGGCCTTGTTGTACTTTGGATTTCG
>JBJFGD010000262.1:0-1967 GCA_051892355.1 Acutalibacteraceae bacterium
CATTGTCAGACAAATCGCCATTTGTTTTTCTGCAAGAGCAAAGACTGAAAAGTATCAATAGTGCAAGAATTAAAGCCGATATCTTCCTCATTTTTATATCCCCTTTTTATTTCATTTATTACCGCAATTACATCCGCCGAAAAGCTTATCAATATTGAGCCGTTTTTCTTGCCTGTCTTTTATAAAATCAAGTTTTTCAAATAAATCAATCGGTGCCGTATCGGCATAATGTGCATCAAGCACAAACCGTTCAGCCGCTACATGAAGCGCACTTCGCAAAATACCGTCGGCAAGCATTATATCATTTTGCGGTTCAACAATAAACACGATAATGGTTTTATCATCAAGACTATATAGGCAATAACCCAACATTTCTTCACCTGTTCGGGCTATTACGCAACCTGAATTTTCATCGGTTGTAAGATTATGCTTTTTAAATAAAGTTTCAATTTCTGACTTGTCTTTACTGGGTAAAACACTTATCATAATTCTTCTTCTTTCGATTTAGATATGTTATTAAGCCGTGTAAGCTCACGCTCATTAAGATCGCGCCAAGCGCCCGATTTTAATCCGCCTAATTTTACACCTGCGATTTCGGTGCGCTTAAGCCGCAATACTTTAAGACCTACGGCATCGCACATTTTTCTTATCTGACGGTTTCTGCCTTCATGAATAATAAAGTTTAGTACGGTTCTATCATCTCGGCGCTCTGTTACAAATACATCGCAGGGCAAAGTTTTTTTGCCTTCAATAATTATGCCTTCGCAAAGTTTTTTGATTTGGTCATCATCTACGGCACCGCCCACAGTTACGCGATATGTTTTATTTACATGTTTTGACGGATGTGTTATAGAGTTTGCAAACTCACCGTCGTTTGTCATAATCAGCAATCCTTCTGAATCACGGTCAAGGCGGCCCACAGGAAACACTTTGACACCTACATCTTTTACAAGATCGGCTACACTTTTACGGTCAAATTCATCACTCATAGTTGTAACATATCCGCGCGGTTTATGAAGCATTATGTAAACCTTCTGCGTAACAGCTACAACATTTTTGCCCCTTACGGTGACCTTGTCGCGTTTTGGGTCTACCTTATCGCCAAGTGTTGCGACCCTGCCGTTAACACGAACTTTACCTGCATCAATAAGCTCTTCGGCTTTTCTGCGCGAAGCAATACCGCAAGCAGACAAATGTTTTTGCAGTCTTATTTTATTATCCTTCATTTTTATCTCCTAAAAACTTGATAGTACACTTTTAAAAATTTCTATTAGTAAAGCTAATTTATTTTTGTTGCTGTTTTCTGCATTGACAGAAGAACAAATTTCTTTACTGCAAACCTCTTTTTCATCACAGTAATAGTATATCTTTCCTATTTCATCACCTTGTTTTATAGGCGAATATAAAAAGTGCGGAATTTTAATCAAATAAGTTATTTTTGAATTTTCAGTAACATTAATAGATGCCGACGGAATATCTGCCGACACTTTACCGCCGCCTGCTAAAGGAACGGTAACACTCTTTTCGGTAGAAGAAAACTCTTTTGTTTCTATAAGCGACATTCCTAAATCTAAAAGTGTTCGATGATCTGCCCAATCGTTTTTATCATTTAAAGTTACGGCAATAACAAATTTACCGTCTTTTTTTGAAGCAGACACCAAGCATCTGCCTGATTTTTTGGTGAAACCTGTTTTTACTCCGATTATATCATCATACATTTTAAGTAGTCTATTATGATTTGTAAGTGTGCGATTGTATGGCGGGTTTCCATAGCAAAGACGCGCCGACTGCGATGCCGCAGCTTCTGAAAAATACTGATTAGACAATGCTTCTTTTGCAATAATCGCGAGTTCGTAAGCTGTTGTATAGTGTTCATCAGCATCAAGACCCGACGGTGTTACAAAATGAGTATCTTTAAGCCCCATTTGTGCTGCACGCTCATTCATAAGACCTACAAATTTATCTAC
>JBJFGD010000263.1:0-1965 GCA_051892355.1 Acutalibacteraceae bacterium
AAATTATTTTTGACAATATAAATATTCAAGGTTTTATCTTTTAACGGCGATTCAGAAGAACATAAAAAAGTTCCTTGCGGCAATTTTGATATATCGGTAAAAAAACTGCCCTTTACAGAAAAAGCAAGTTCAATCACCACAACAATAGCCGTAAGCAAATATAAAATTTTAAATCCAATGTTTTTCATAATTATATTTCATCTACCCTATAATACGGTGTGTTTTTTGAATTAAAGCGATCTACATCTCGGTTATAAGCCGTTACGGCAAAACGGCAATGTACGCCGTATGAAGCCACAAAATACGGGATTGTAAATACAAGCGGAGCTATAAAAAACGAAATTATTATCCAACCGGCAAAGCTTAATACCAAACCTAAAAAGTCGCCGCTCGTGCGTTTTGAAATGATAGTAGACATATTTACCGCTTCGGCCGGGTATATATTGTCATCACTTACAAACAAGAAGGGTGCCATATAATATTTAAACATAACAAAGCACAACACCAAAGCAGCTATAACCGCTAAAATTGAATTAAGTGTCCAGAGGCTTGAAGTCCATATAGGCAAAGACAAATCAAACAATGAATAAAACCATTCGCTTGAAAGCATCCAAACCACTATGCAGGGCAAAAACAGCACTATTGCTGCAGACACAAGTTTTGCAGTTAAAATGATTATGAGCCTAAGTGCGCGCTTGTATTCTTCAAAATTTGAAAAATATTTAAAAATTATTAAAATATTATCGTTTTGCCCCCACAAAAGCCGACGAAAAAAGTAAAGAAGGCCAAGTGCAAGAGGAGCAAATGCAAATATTACAAAAGCGGCTAAAAATATTATACCGACTGTTTTTCCTGCTACAACAGAAACTAAAGATGCCAGAACATCACCGATTAAAATTGTAAAAATGAGTACGCAGCTTATGGCAACCGAGTTCAAAAAATGACCCGAAAGCGCAGTCTTTGCAGTTTTTTTAATTACAGGGCTTGATGCTAACATAAAAAACACTTCCTTTAAAGCGCAAAATATAATTTTACGCTTATATAATAACAAAAGCTTAATATAAAAATATTACAGAACTTTTAATTTTGCGTATGCCGCCATAAGTTTTTTAGTGCCTGCGTTATCAAATGCAATTTCAAGCAGTGTATCACTGCCCATAGGCGATACGGTAAGTATCATACCTTCACCGAAAGTTTTGTGCTCAACGCGTTGACCAACCGCATACTGCGAAATGGATTTTTCAACAGGTTTTGCCGCAGAATAACCGCCAAACGGTTTAGCACTTGCAGTTTTGTTATAAGTCGCGCGCGAATATACACTGCGACTTCTAAAGTCATCGCTGTTTGAAAATGAACTGCCGCCGCCAAATGAATAAGATTGTGAAAAAGTGGGTGTTGCGGCAGAAATTTTGCAATACTCATCGGGTATTTCTTTCAAAAACCGTGAAGGCATATTGCGGTTGGTAGAGCCAAACATCATTCGGGTAGAAGCATTTGTTACCGTAAGCTCGCGTTTTGCGCGGGTTATTGCAACATACATAAGCCGGCGCTCTTCTTCGATTTCGGCTTCGCCGCCGTAGATAGACTGATTTCCGGGGAAAATGCCCTCTTCAAGCCCTATAAGATACACCTTTTCAAATTCAAGACCTTTGGCTGAATGCACAGTCATAAGGGTTACCTTATCTTCGCTTTCGTTCATAGAGTCAATGTCGCTGACAAGGGCAATTTCTTCTAAAAAGGCAGAAAGCGATGGCTCGTCATTTTCGAGTTCATACTGTTTTACGGTATTTACAAATTCATCAACATTGGCAAGTCTTTCTGCGTTCTTGGGGTCGGCATCACTCATAAGACTTACGCGATAGCCGCTTTTTTCTAAAACTTCAGCAAGCAGCTCACTGATAGAAAGTTCATCTGCGGCAGCTGTGAGTGATTTTATCATATTGCAAAATTCTTGTAATTTGCCTG
>JBJFGD010000264.1:0-7898 GCA_051892355.1 Acutalibacteraceae bacterium
TCTTTGAAAGGAAAATTTACCTATGACAGTATCGCTGATATTGCACTTAATTGCGAAAAAGGTGTTTACGGTTTTATGAAAGATGATATAAATGCCGCCAATCTTACAGAAATTGCTTTAAAGCAAGAGGTGCATAATGGTGAAGCGCAAATACTTTGTACTGTTGAGGGTGATACACCAAAACTTTATTCATGCACAATAAAAAAATGCAATTCAAGTTATTCGCCAACACAGAATTTAATTGTTACGGTTACCGACCGTGAACTCATCAACGCTACGGGCGGTATCGTTCAAGGCATGAGTGGAAGCCCGATTTTGCAAGACGGTAAATTAATAGGAGCCTTAACTCATGTTTTGGTATCGGATAGCCTTACGGGTTATGGCATTTATGCTGAAAATATGCTTGACACGGCAGAAAGTGTGTCACAGAATGCCGCTATAAAACAAGCATCATAAATAAAAACTGCAAGCCAAACCTTGACTTGCAGTTTTGTTGTATATAAAAATTATTTGTAGACCTTGAGCCAATCAACCATCGTAGTTTGCGGAAGGTCTTTGTCTTCAACCTCGCCCCAATATGCGCCGCCACCTTTTGGCCCTATATAACAGGTATAAAGTATATATGCCGCCTTTACATCGTCGACGGGGGCAATATTTGTATTTGATTTTGCAAGGCTTCCGTTTACATAATAGTAAAGTCCGTATTCGTTCCAAACACAAGCGTATTCCTGATAGTCACCGTCTTTGTACCCCGGAATAGTATAATCAATTCCGAGAGAGCTTTTGGTTTTTCCTTGTGTTTTTTCATTCCAATTAGGTTCCCAATAATGTTCGGTATGGGCGCAACCGTGTGTTGCTGGGTGGTCAAATATTTCCATAATATCTATTTCGCTGCAGCCGTGAAAATCATCGCCTGTGTCAGTGCGTTTAAAGAAGTAATCTTCGCGGTATTTACCTTCGGGCATAAGCCAAAAAGCAGAAAAAATGCCCGTAGGAATACTCGGCACCTTCATTCTTGTAGAAAAGCAACCATAGGTTTGCGAAAATTTACCTTTTGTTTCTACGCCTGCATCGGAGTAGTAACATTCTTTGCCGTTGCGCATGGTGGGTGTGTCGTGTTTTTCAAAATCAAGACACAAATTACCGTCACGCACATAATTGTTTTTGGGTAATGTAAACGCCATATCTACCTTTGCACCCTCATTGCGCGGTGACCATAAATCGGTATTATATGTTTCAAAATTGTCTTCAAGAGTCAATTCGTATTTACGCAGTTTTATTGTAAGCGTTGCGGTGTAATCGGGGTCGTAAACGCAGTGAAGCGATACTACAAGTGTTTCGCCGGTTTGTCTTATGTGGTCGGGGATTATGATTTCATTAGCTTTAAACCAAATGTCGGGTAGATTGGCTCTGATATTACAACCTCTGGCGCTCATTCGCTCACCCATAAATGTAATATAATAGTTGTATACTAATGAGTAGCCGGGTACACCGGGGTGATATTTTTCAAGGTGAATTTTAAAATCCGTACACGGTTTACCTTTGTAAAAGCCTTCTTCTTTAACATATCTTTCAAAATCTGTCATAATGTGCAACTCCATGTTGTGTTTTAAAAACTTAAATTTTTAATATAATACATTTATGTCATAGAGAAAAAATCACTTAAAATTGTAATTGAATTATAGCATAATTTAATATGATATTCAACGCTATTATGGCAACATTATTTATATAAACTTTCTTTTTTTAGTATCACAATACCATTTTTATACTTTAAAATTTGACAATTTTAAAAATTTATTATATAATACAAAATATATTATTTAATAAATAAGGAATGATTGGTACTATGAACGATATAAAGTCTGTAGTAGCAAAGAATATTGTTGAACTGCGTCAAGCTAAAGGTATGACACAGTTAGAACTTGGTGAAAAACTTAATTATTCTGACAAGGCGGTTTCAAAGTGGGAACATGGCGATTCTATGCCTGATATTTCGGTATTGGTAGAGATGGCTGATATGTTTGGCGTGACGGTTGACTATCTTGTAAGGCAAGAGCATAAGCCGCATGAAATAGTTCAGAATAAAAAAAATCCGGTTAAAATTAAATACGCAATAATAACAGCCGTTTCAATTTTGCTGGTGTGGTTTATTGCGGTAGCATCTTTTGTTTATATTTCAACTGTTCTTAAAGATGTAAAACACGGTTGGCTAACATTTATATATGCGGTGCCTGTTTCGGCGGTTGTTTGGTTAGTGTTTAACACACTGTGGTTTAACCGTAAATGCAATTATTTTATCATTTCACTTTTAATGTGGGCAACTCTTGCCGCTGTGCATATTTCGTTTTTGATGTTTAGCTTTAATTTACAGTATATATGGATGGTTTATCTTTTAGGTATACCAGGTCAAGTGATTATACTTTTATTGGCAGTAATGCGTAAAGTAGCCAAAAAGTAGAACAATACATATTATAACACCCTATTAACACCCATTGCATATGGGTGTTTTTTGCGCTTCATAAGCGAATTTGTGCACAACTCTCTTAACTGTGGAGTGGTAGAGAATAGACTCTACAGGCAAAAAAATCATATTATAGTATGTGTCTTAACGGTAGATTGCGATTTTTTGAAATACAGTATAAAATCAATATGCAAAGGGGGATATTATGAATATACTTTATTGCGGTGACGGTAATATAGCAGAGGGTGTATTGATTTCGGTTTTATCTTTACTGAAAAATACAAGTGAGCCGTTAAGTATTTATCTGCTTACGGCAAGCATTGAAAAAGGCAGTACAAAAATTTCGGCATTAACTAATGACTATGCCGATTTTTTAGATGAAGTTGTAAAAAAAGAAAACCCCGAAAATCAGGTAACGCTGCTTGATATTACAAATATGTTTTTAAATCAAACGCCTGAAGCCAATATGCAAACACGGTTTACACCATGCTGTATGTTGCGGCTTTACAGTGATGAAATAGTGCAAATGCCTGATAAGATTTTGTATCTTGATAATGATGTAATATGCCGACGCGACCCGCTTGAATTTTACAATCAAAATATGATTGAATATGAACTTGCAGGAATACTTGATTATTATGGAAGTTGGTTTTTTTATAATCATCCGCCGCGCCGTGATTATATTAATTCGGGTGTATTGTTGCTTAACTTGAAAAAAATCAGAGAGACGGGGCTTTTTGCAAAATGCCGCGAAATGTGTGAGACCGAAGAAATGTTTATGCCTGACCAATCGGCTATAAATAAATTGTGCAAACACAAAAAGATTTGCAGCAGGCGGTACAATGAACAGCGAAAATTACATAATGACACGGTGTTTCAGCATTTTACAACAAGCTTTAGATTTTTGCCGTGGCTTCATACAGTTAGTGTAAAGCCTTGGAATATAAAGGGTATGCACAAAACGCTTAAACTGCATGAATATGATGATTTATTAAACCAATATACAGAACTGAAAGATTTATATAACAAGGAGTATGTAAAACTATGAATAAAGAAATCCCGATTTTCTTTTCAATTGATGATTCTTATGCGCCGTATCTTGCGGTAGCACTTAATTCTGCAATAAAAAATTGTTCACCGGACAGAATGTATAAAGCAATTGTACTTTATCAAGAATTAAGTGATGAAAACCGCAGAAAATTATCTGCATTTAAAACCGATAATTTTGATATACAGTTTGTGTCAATGGGCACAGGTCTTGAAAGTATAACCGATAGAATGTCTAACCGTTTGCGTTGTGATTATTTTACGCTTACTATTTATTTTAGATTGTTTATCCCCGCAATGTTTACGCAGTATGATAAGGCAATTTATATTGACAGCGATGTTGTACTGAACGGCGATTTGGCAGAACTTTTTGATATTGATATAGGTGATAATTACATAGGTGCCTGCAATGATTTATCTGTGCTTGATGTACCGCCGCTTTGCGAATATATGGAAAAGGCGGTAGGTGTGCCTAAAGAACAGTACATAAATTCCGGTGTATTGCTTATGAATTTAAAGCTGTTGCGTGAAAAGGAGCTTGACAAGCATTTTTTATATTTGCTTAATAAATATCATTTTGACTGTATTGCGCCTGATCAAGATTATCTTAATGCATTATGTAACGGTAAAATTTATTACCTATCAGAAATTTGGGATGCTATGCCTAATGATAAGCATGATGAACTTGAAGGAGTAAAACTTATTCATTATAATTTGTTTTCAAAGCCATGGTGTTACGACGGTATTCAGTATGGTGAATATTTCTGGAAATATGCCGCTGACAGCGGATATATAGATGAAATAAAAGAGTTTAAAGCAAATTATTCTGACAGTCAAAAAGAGTCAGATTCAAAGTGTCTTGAATTGTTATGCACACGCGGATTGGAAATTGCCAATTCTGATATAACCTTTAAAAACATGAACGATAGCGGAGTGAAAATCAGATTATGATTATAGGCGATAATCGAAAAGCCGTTATTGAAAATATAAAACGCAGTGCAGAAAACGGCGATTTTTATGCTAAAGTTGAGCTAAATGACCCTGTACTTACAGCTGAACAATCAAATGCCATTACCGATAATTATTTAAAAAACATTAAAAAATTCGGATTTAAATTTAAATGTTTTTTAATGCGCAGGTTTGTAAATATTGCTGCTTCGATTATTAACAAAGATACCGAAATAGTAGGGCTTGAAAAATTGCCTGATATGTCAAAAGGTGTTATAATTACAAGCAACCATTTTGGTCCGCTTGAAAATACTATTATTCGTTATCTTATAAAAAAGCACGGCAATGGTAAAATTAAGGTGGTAAGTCAGGTAACAAACTTTGCTATGACAGGGCCCATAGGACTTTTGATGAACTATGCCGACACAATACCCATTTCGGAAGAACCGAGATATTTAGCGCGGGATTTTATCGGAGTTTTAGATGAAAATCTTAAAAAAGGCAGGTCGGTGCTCATTTACCCCGAGCAAGAGATGTGGTTTAATTATCGCAAACCGCGTCCGCCAAAGAGAGGGGCATATTTGTTTGCGGCAAAGCTTAAGGTACCTGTGGTATCGCTTTTTGTAGAAATGATTGATACTAAAGAAAAAGACACTGATGAATTCTATAAGGTAAAATATAGACTTCATATTCTTGACACCTTGTATCCTGACTCACAAAAAAGCACTCGTGAAATCAGCGCAGAAATGGCTGAAAAGGATTACGCGCTTAAATGCGCCGCTTATGAACGCGTGTACGGTAAAAAATTGGATTATAGTTTTGAAAAAGACGATATAGCGGGTTGGCATGATGAAGATTAAAAAAGTATTTTATTATGAGTCGTTGCAAGATGATTTTTTTGACGACGGAAAAGAACACAAATTGCCTGACGATTACATATGGATAAGGCAAGATTGTTTATCACGGTTTTTGTCGGCGTTTATCTATACCTTGGCGCTCGTTTTTTCAAATATATATTGCCGGCTTTTTTTGCATATAAAGATAATTGGGGCAAAAAAGGTGCAAAAGCAAAAAGGCGGATTTTTTTTGTACGGCAATCATACTCAACCTATCGGTGATGTTTTTAATCCTGCGCTGGTATGCTTTCCAAAAAGGATATATACAATAGTGAGTGCCGCTAATATGGATTTGCCGATTATTGGTAAAATATTACCTTTTTTGGGCGCGTTACCTATACCTAAAACAATTGGCGGTATGAAATCATTTCAGCAAGCAATAGAATGCCGTATAAATAAAGGACACCCTGTAATAATTTATCCCGAATCCCATGTTTGGGAATATTACACCGGTATTCGCCCGTTTAGTTCCGTTTCATTTAAATATCCTGTTAATTTGAATACACCTGTATTTTGTATGACAACCACATATCAAAAAAGTAAATTTTTTAAAAAACCTAAAATTACAATTTTTATTGACGGACCGTTTACTGCAGAGGGCAGTAAGAAAGAAAAGGCCGATAAGCTTTGTGATAGTGTATACGAGTGTATGCTAAACCGAAGTAAGCAAAGCAACTGTAATTATATAGAATATATTGCAAAATGATAATAAGACGGTGTACCCTTTAGGTATGCCGTCTTACAAATTTTAGCCGTCGTAATCTTCAAGCAGAGTTTCTGCCTGTGCGGGTGTTGAAACTTCTATACCTTTGTTAAAATTTTGTATATCTTTTTCGGGCAGGGTGTTAAGTATAACATTTTCATAGATTGTAATTATTTCTTCATCTTTGTAGAGCGCCACTGTGTTTTTATAAGATTTTAGAAGATATGTGTTTTTTGTTGTTTCTATAGTGGAATTTTTATTTGAAGTAAGTGTCAAAACTAATACAGACAGGCATAAAGCTGTTATAAAAAGTATTTTTTTTAATAATACAGACATATTATCACCTTAATAGCAGTTTTAGGTTAATTTTATTATGCCCTAAAAACACTGTTAATATTTGTTAAAAAATTGTAACTACCAAAATGCAGTGTTTTGTTATATAATATAATTTATTATGGGGGTTATGTGCATTTCTATATGGAGGTGTTTTTATGGACAATAATGATATTTTTAGTCACAGCGAACCTGAAGAAGAAAAAAATCAGTCTTTAGACCTTAACAGTTTTTCATCGGGTGCTGTTGACGATGCACGAAGAAAACGAAATAAGAAGAAGCGCGGTAAAGAAAGATTTTTAAAAATATTCCTTACTGTTATGCTTGTTGGAATTATAACTGTAAGTATAGTTGCAGGTACATTTTTAGTTTATGCATTTACTATGGTTGACGGCACCATGGATGTAAACTTAAATGATTTAGAATTAAACTTTACTACAACTATTTATGTCGAAAATGACAGTGGCGAATGGGTTGAATATCAGCGCTTGCACGGTGAGTATAACCGTATATGGATGCCTTATGATGCAAATGCTGCAAAGGATAAAGACAATACCGAATATACCGGAATTCCGCAACAGTTGGTTGACGCTTTTGTTGCAGTTGAGGACAAGCGTTTTTATACTCATTACGGTGTTGACTGGAAACGAACCTTTGGCTCATTGGTTAATATGTTTATTCCGATTTATTCTTCCCGTCAAGGCGGTTCTACAATTACACAGCAGTTAGTCAAGAATCTTACGGGCGATAATGATGATAAAGCAAGCCGCAAGGTGAGAGAAATTATGAGGGCAAGGTATCTTGAAGATAATTATTCAAAAGATACCATAATAGAATGTTATCTTAATACCATTCCTATGGGACACGGTATTTACGGTGTTGAGGTTGCGGCTAATTACTATTTTGGTAAAAGCGTTAATGAACTCACATTGCTTGAGTGTGCATCTCTTGCATCGATTACCAAGGCACCATCATATTACGCACCTGATGATCAGCCTGAAAACAATAAAACAAGGCGAGAAACCGTACTTGCCCTTATGCTTGAAAGCGGATATATTACACAAGAAGAACGCGATGCCGCTTTAGCAGAAGAGTTTAATCTTGTGGCATCTAAAGATGAACTTAACGAAAGTGAAGTTAATAATTATTTTGTTGATGCACTTATAGTTCAGGTAACAGAGGATCTTTCTCAAAAATACGGTTGGGATGATAACCACGCGGCTGAAAATTTTTATAGCGGTGGTTATAAGATTTACGCTACTATTGACCCTGATATTCAGTCTACCGTTGATGAAGTATTCTCTAATTCAGAAGCATACGGTCTTAAAGGTAAAGACGGTCAGCAGTTGCAGGGGTCATTTACAATTATGGATTATAACGGCAGGGTAAAAGGCCTTGCAGGCGGTATAGGCGAAAAGACGGTAAACCTTGGTATGTCAGGCTTTAACCGTGCTACCGATGCTTTGCGTCAGCCGGGCTCTACAATGAAGCCGATTGCAGCATATGC
>JBJFGD010000265.1:0-1945 GCA_051892355.1 Acutalibacteraceae bacterium
AAAGTTAAATACGGCGAAAACTATGAAAATGAAGGTTATGCATTTTCTACCCGTGTAAAGTTGAATATAGAGTACGAATATGACGAAGATTTTGAAAAAAATCTTGAAAATTTTCCTGAAAGCTATCGCGATAGTCTGCGCACATTGCACGCAAAATATCCAAATTGGAAATTTGTTGCACATGATGTTGGTTTAAGCTTTACGGCGGCTGTAGAGGCGCAGTATGGTGTTTCAAACATAAAAGATACACGCAAATGGGTAGAGTTTACATACGGCGGTAATGAATGGCGCGATATGCGCGGCTATGATGCTGCAACCGACAGCTGGGCTACGCTTGAATCACGGTGGACATACGCTTCACGCGCGGCTATTGAGTATTTTATGGACCCGCGCAACTCGCTTGATGAAAATAAAATTTTTGTATTTGCGCAACAGTCATATAACGCTGATATGCAAAACAAAGAAGGGCTTCGCTCGGTTGTAAAAGGAACTTTTTTAGAAAACGGATATGACGGCAATGCCGATGCTTATATTGATGATATTATGGCAGCCGCCCAAGAAAGCGGTGTCAGCCCATATATTCTTGCGGCAACAATTATAGTAGAGCAGGGCACTTCGGGCAATACAAATATGGTATCGGGTACATATGGCGGCTTTGAGGGATATTATAATTTCTTTAATTACAGCGCTTCGGGTAATACAACCGATGAGATTACGGTAGCGGCTCTTACATATGCCAAAAACAACGGTTGGAACAGCCGCACGGCTGCCATAAAGGGCGGTGCCGTTAAGTATGCTGACGGTTATATATCTATCGGCCAAGATACATATTATTATAAAGATTTTAATGTAGTAAATAAAGTATGGTGGCATCAGTACGCGGCAGCTTTGTATGATGCGTGGACTAACGCAAGCTATCTTAAAAAAGGTTGCACCGCGAACGCCGATGCTGCGATAATATTTACCGTACCCGTTTACAGTGATATGCCAAATACAGCGTGTGGACTACCCGTGTTACCGTCTGATGAAGATGCTACATATGATATTAACGGCGACAATAAAACCAACAATAAAGATTTAGGACTACTTATGCAATATCTCAACGGGTGGGAAGTTAAAATTGATACAGTAATAGCCGATATAAACGGTGACGGTAAAGTGAATAATAAAGATTACGGTCTGCTTATGCAGTATATAAACGGTTGGGAAATATAATAAATTAAATACACAAAATAATAAACAGGGCAATCTGAATTTATCAGATTGCCCTGTTGTTGCATAACAAAACGGTGGCAACAAATGTTGCCACCGTTAACTTATTTTTATCTTACTTTTCTTTTCTTGTAAATTACGGTTGTTACGCAAAGTGCGGCAAGCGCAATTACGGCAATAGAAGATGCCAAAATCATATCAATGTCAGAAGCGGTTGCAGGTGAGGTTTCCTTATTGTTGGTATTCTCGGTTGTATCCTTATCTTCAGTTTGGTTATTGCTATTGCTATTGTTATTGTTATTGCTATTGTTGCTGCTATTGCTATTGCTATTGTTATTGTTATTGTTATTGTTATTGTTTTCTTCTACAGGTGTTCCTACAAAAGCAAAGTAGCTGAGGCTGTCGGTTTCAAAAGTAGCCTTTGTGCCGTTTAATGTGTAAACTACTTCTTCAATGCTACCGTCATCCAAGAAGTGGAGTAATTTTACATTGGTAAAGTTCTCGAAGAGATTTGCGGGAACTTCAATAGTAACACGAATTGTTCCTTCAGGTTCAATTTCTGAATCTTGAATATTATCGTTGCGTAAGACAAGTGAAATATCAAATATTTCTGCTAATTTAATATTTTCAACAGAAAGTTTTAATTCTTCAACCTTTTTCTGCATATCAGCTTTTTCGTTGTTATCTAACTTTTCGCTTACATTTTCGGTAACAAGAACAGTGCTTTCATCAA
>JBJFGD010000266.1:0-1941 GCA_051892355.1 Acutalibacteraceae bacterium
TAAGAAAAATGGCTAATAATAAAATAATAAATACTAAAAAGGCATTTAAAATATGCGCTATTGTTTATGCAATAATTATCGTAGTAGGTATAATAGTAACAATCGTTGCAGGGCCAAAGCTTGATATCAACTTTAGCGGCGGTACACAGATTGCTTATTCTTATACCGGCGATGTTGCAGAAGCAGATTTTAAAGACACTGTAGCAACGGTACTTGACAAAGAGTTTACAGTAAGTCAAAACACCTCACTTGCGGGTGACACAAAATCTTATGTTATTACTCTTGCGGGTAAGGATTCTGTTTCGGCAGAAATTCAAGAAAACATAACTACTGCTTTAACTGAGAAATTCACCGAAAATGATATTACACTTTACAATTCAAACTCGGTAAGCCCTACAATTGCGGGTTCATTCTTCTTAAAAAGTATTGTAGCTATTATAATAACAGCTGTTTTGGTTGTACTTTATGTAGGTATCCGCTTTAAGAAAATCGGCGGTGTTTCGGCAGCGCTTACCGCACTTTGCGCATTAGTTATTGACCTTATTGTAGCATTCTTTATATGCGTAATATTCAGATTGCAGATAGATATGAACTTTATGGCGGTAGTTCTCACAATACTTGGTTACTCGCTTAACGATACTATCGTTATTTATGACCGTGTTCGTGAAAACAAAAAGCTGCACCCCGAATTTTCGGTTTCTGAAAATATGGACATAAGCGTGTCAAGCATACTTATACGAAATATTGTTACCACTGTTACCACCGTTTGTGCCGTACTTACAATAGTTGTTGTTTCTGAAGTTTGCGGTCTTACAACACTGCGTTCATTTGCAATACCTATGGCATTTGGTTTGGTTTCGGGTTGCTTCTCATCACTGTTTATAGCAGGTCCGCTGTGGGTTATGTATAAAGAAAGAAAATCATAATTAACGGTAATTTAATAGTAAAAGCACTTGTTATGATATAGCAAGTGCTTTTCTTTTTATCAAGATTTTTGCATTTATTGAGCATATGTTCCGTCTGAATAAATTGCAGGCTGATCTTTTGATGTTTCAAGCGAGCCTTGCCACTCTACTGTAAAATTTTCGGGATCTGATTGATTAAATTTAAGCACCCGCCCACCCCGGCATAGATTATCGCTGTAACAGCCTGTAGAAAGTTTGCCGGAAAAACCAAGCAGCACCCCTTTATAACTGCCTATAATGTTTGTGCGGTGGTCATGACCGAAAAACACCGCTTTAACATCGCCTTGATTTAAAATTACATCAAACGTTCCCTTATCATTTTCTATCGCTGTTGTATGGATTTTAGGTTTTGAAACTATGGTTTTATTTTCGCAAATGTAGTCTTTATCGTCAAAATTAGGCTCATTTGCAACACCGTAAACATTATAAAGCCCACCATTGCTTTCGCCGTTTACAGCACCGCCGCCATAAGCGCTGTAATACATATCAAGCGTTTGTATAAGCGGTATATGCATACAAAGCAGTGAGGTAACCTTTATACCTTGATTTAATTCTTTTAGTTTATTTGATTGCTCGATGTACCAGTTTATCTGATTTTGGGTTACACCCTCATAGCCATATTTGCTCGACTGCCCGCTGTCCATACCGTAAACAGCAAAAACAATTTTATCGCCGTCATTAGAGTAAATTGGCAGCACATAATTCATAGGGCGTGTAATTTCATAATTTTTATCAAATACACTTACAATAGAATTAAGACATTCATCATAGCTTTTATACATTTTATAATTTTCATATTTAAAAGGGTCATGGTTACCGTTGGTGGTTGACCAATATATTCCTCTATTGGTAAGAGGTGAAATAAATAAATTCCACATATCGGCAGGTATCTGATTTTTTGAATTCATATCACCGTTAATAAGCACAAAATCAGGGGCAGCCCTTTGCACCAAGGTTTCCAGCTCGTCTTGGGCTT
>JBJFGD010000267.1:0-1940 GCA_051892355.1 Acutalibacteraceae bacterium
ATAACCTATCAGATTCCTAACCAAATAGCGCTTAACCAGGCTCATTCAATATCGGTATGGGCTATGCAGAATACAGGTATGCCAAAGACTATTGTTAATGGTGATCTAATACCGGAAGGTATATCAAATGACCCTGCAGAAGTGGTAAAAATATACGGTACGGCAGAAGATATGATGAGTGCAATACGCTATGTAGCACCGCCTAATTACGGTGCGGCGTTTATAAACTTTACTGATGCTTTTGCACATAATGTGCTTTCAGACAGTGGTGCAAACGATGCAGCACTTGGCAATATACGCCCTGACAATGCAACCGCTATTGTGCAGGCCCGCGAGGCTGCGATGGCACCGATGCAGATGTACCAGAACCGTTTTTACAGTGCTAATGAAGATGTTGCGCGTATATGGGCTGATTTTTGGATTACTATGTACGGAAAACGCTCAATAAAAATTAACAACGGTAGTAATACACAGTATATAGTATTTGATGCTGAAAGGTATAAAGAATTGGTAATAACGGCACGCATTGATGTAGGTGCTTCTACTCTTTGGAGCGAAGCGGTATGCATAAGCAACCTTAACGGTTTGTTGCAAAGCGGTCAGATTGATTTTATTGAATATCTTGAAAGATTGCCTAAAGGTCTTATACCCAATATTGGCGGATTGATAAATTCAAGAAAAACACAGGCAGAAATGCAGCAACAAATAGCGATGCAACAAGCGGCAACGCAACAACAGGCAGAGATGCAACAGCATATAGATTCGCAAAGCGTATCATATGATGATATCGGCAATGAAGAAGTGATTGCATATTTAAAACAGATCAATCCCAAAGCTTATGAGCAGCTTATGAAACTATCGCCTGAACAACAGCAATTGGCGCTTACAATGATGAGAAAAGGAAACACCGGTTTAGAAAAACAACCTACACCGGATTATGTGAATTCACAGCAGGAGTCAGACTTTAATACAGAAGGTGATTTATAATGAAGGCAAGTGAAATTTTAAACAATACATTAAAGATGCTGGGTTATAGCGATGCCGACGGAAATGCAGAACTTACTTCACGAATCAGAAATCAGGCAGTAGTAGCAGTAAATCTTGTATATGCCGATTTGTGGAAAATGTTTAATAAAGAAACTTTTACACCTATAAAAAGTCTTGATGAAAAAATAGAACTACCGCCACAGGCAACTAACGAATGCTTTTTATACGGCCTTGCAATGCATATTGCACGAAGTGAAAACGATGGTGACCAACAGCAATTATATGCTATGCTTTATAACTCTAAACGCGCGGGGCTTACACATTTTGAAAAGGTTAAAAATGTTATTCCGATAGCAGGTGATTACTAATGAAATATCCAATGATAAATAAACAAGCACATCGCGAAATTATGATTCCGGAACTTTCAGGAGGACTTAATTTACGCGATAGCTTATGCGGAATCAAAGATAATCAGCTTACCGATTGCATTAATATGTGGTATAAAAACGGTATGCTAAAGACGAGACCCGGATTTAAATATTGTAATAATATGCATGAAAGCGGAGATTTAAAATTAGCTATAAACAGTGGCTATAGAGACAGTGAGCTTAAGGTGCATCATGAAATAGTAAATAACGACGGTTCCGTATTAGTTAGTTTGAAATCGATTATATTGGGGGGCAACACTGGCGATTGTAAAATATTTTTTTGGTGGCAGTCTCCAAACAAATTAACTTCACTTAATGGTTTTATTACAAATAATTGCAATTATTTTGTTGTTGAAAAAGACGGGGTGCTTTATTGTTATTTAGAAAATTATAAGATATATAAATGTGAATTTGCTTCTGGCAGTAAAGAGTGGGTATTACTTGGCGAAAGTGAAGTTTATATACCTACTGTTATGTCACATTGTCAAAGAACAGATGTATACGGATATACGGGAATACAGTTTG
>JBJFGD010000268.1:0-1939 GCA_051892355.1 Acutalibacteraceae bacterium
TAAATATGCTTACAAAAAAACAGTTTGATGTTCTTGAATATCTTGCAGAAAACGGCGCGGCATCTCAACGCAAAATAGCCGACGGTACGGATATGTCGGTTGGCAATGTAAATAAAACCGTAAAAGAACTTACCGATGAAAATTTAATTGCTGACGGCAAGGTTACCGATAGCGGCATAAAGGCTCTTGAGCCATATCGCGTAAAGCGTGCCATATTTATTGCGGCAGGCTTCGGTTCACGCTTGGTACCTATTACCCTTAATACCCCTAAACCTCTGGTTCGCGTAAACGGCAAAAGAATCATTGATTCTTTGCTTGATGCTGTTATTGCCGCAGGCATTGAAGAAATATACATAGTGCGGGGATATTTAGGCGAGCAGTTTGACCAGTTGCTTTATAAGTATCCTATGATAAAATTTATTGAAAATCCGATTTACAATGAGGCAAACAACATTTCATCGGCGCTTTTAGCATCACATCTTATGGAAAATGCTTATGTAATGGAAGCCGATTTGCTTTTGTATAACCCCCGCGTAATAAAGAAGTATCAGTATTCTACAAACTATCTTGGCGTTAAGGTTGACCGAACAGATGACTGGTGCTTTTTTACCGACAGCCGTTTAAAAATTAAAAAGCTCGGTATTGGCGGTATAGATTGTTACCATATGTTTGGCATATCTTATTGGGACAGTGAGCAAGGTGCTAAACTTTCAAAATACATTAAAATGGTATTTGATTCACCCGGCGGTAAAGAAAGTTATTGGGATCAGGTTGCACTTGATCGATATATAAATGAATTTTCTGTCAGTGTGCGACCTTGCACCTTTGACGACCTTATCGAAATCGATACTTTTAACGAACTTAAAAAACTTGATCGTTCATATGATATATAAAAATTCCCCATAGGCTGCACTTTTACTCAAGATACGGCCTATGGGGGATTTTTATATTTATTTTTTATTGCGTAACATTAACTTTGCAATGAGCTTACTGCCCAGTATTGAAAATGCAATTTTTTTAGCAAATGCGCGCAACAAATATGAGCAATTTTTATAATAGTATTTTTCGAAAAGTTTTTCCGCAGAAAGTTGTTCAAAATCTTTGATAAAAGTTTTATATCCTTGTGGCATTTTAACATTATCTCTAAGGCATGAATTAAAAAGTTTTGCTTCATCAAGTGTTCTTTTTTCAAATTCAATACACGAAATGTTTTTCATCAGCCTGTCGCCTTTATCAGAATTAACCATAACAAAAGACACCCCGTGAGAAGTATCGAGCCTGCACTTTTTTGCAATTCCTAAACCGCCAAAATCACCCAATACAATATCTCCAATCCGTTTTGCTCCGATATATTTGCATTTATAACATGTATCTCTATATGACAGTTCGCGCACATAAAGCGACATATACGGGTCAAAATCTTCTGTGCGCACAATATCTTTTGATTTATCAAATGATAGCCGCACACATTTTGTTATAAGCTGATTCCAGGGTTTTGATTTATCACGCTGATTAATTGATAAAAGACGTTTTTTTGTGCGGTTTTGTATAACCTGAATGTATTTTTTAAACAATTCCTGCGAAGGCGCACCGTGACAAAGCACCTCGACGCAAATAAGCTTGTCGTAATCTTTTTTAAGATATGAAAGCAAACCGGCAATCTGACACGAAACACCCGAATATAAAACCGTGCGTCCGAGTTTCAAAAATTTTTCAGCCTCACGGTAAGAGTTATCAGTATCAGAATAAACATATTTTGAGCCGGAAAGGCGGTTTATCTCTTCTGCGGTTTCTGCTTTTACAATTTTTACGCTAAAATTATCGCAGTAGGCCGCTCCGAAAACTACGCCTCCAAGTGAGTTTATAACATACTCGGCAGTTTTAAAAAAAATTCCGCCTGAAGAGCTTTTTTGCAGTTGATCGCGGTTGCTGTTTACCA
>JBJFGD010000269.1:0-1926 GCA_051892355.1 Acutalibacteraceae bacterium
ATATTGCCGGCACCCACTATAACTGCCGTTTTACCTGCCAGTTCGCCGAGAGTTCTCGATTTTTCCCAAACGCACCGCTTTTGATTTTCATAAAAAAACCTTGACTGCTTAACAAGCTGTAAAATACCGGTAAGAGCAAATTCAGCCATAGGCACACTATACACGCCGCGAGCGTTGTGAATTTCAATTTCGTGTTGCTTTATATAGTCCATTGGCACACGGTCATACCCTGCGCTTGTAAGCTGAATATACTTTAAGCTATAGAACTGTTCTATATCGTTATAAACAAACAGCCCGTTGCAGATAACGCCCTCAATATCGCTGACATCAAAATCAAGTTTTTCTCTTTCGTCGCCAAAAAACACTATCTCGTGACCAAGCGATTTTAAATATTCAATTTGTTCGTCTGTGCACTTAAATGCACCTGTTAAAAGCAGTTTCATTTATTCGCCTTAATTTTTTCAATTATTATTTTTGTTTCGTTATGTATTTTGTCAAAGTAATCTGACGGCTTTTCTGCAATAGTTTTTTCAAACTCTCGGTTTTGTGAAATACCTTCTGTCATTATCTGTTCAAATTCGGTGACACTGTATTTTGTGTAATCGCAAAACGCTCTCGCTAAAATAACCATAGAAGAACCGAGTCTGTAATGCTCGCACAAAACATTTTCTGCGGGCAAAAGATTGTTGCAATTAACCCTGCCCACACCGCCTACGCCGAATTTAATATTTGCAGACTTTAACTTTGATACAATTTCATCAACCGTTCCGTCGGTATAAAGCTCAAACATAAATTTTTTATGCTGGCTCAAATGCAGGTCATTAAGACCGATATATATTTCGTCAACACTTTCAAGCTTTATAACCTCATCAATGCACAGCCGCGCTTCATCAGTTTCAAGCAAAAGAATTGTTTTAACCCTGCCGCGTACTATATCGAAAAAATGCTTAACCTCTTCTGACGACTTCCACATAGGAAGCATTATAAAATCTGCGCCTGCGTCAATAACAGCGTTTATTTCATTTTCAGAGCCATCGTGTATTGGGTTAACCCTTACAAGAAGTTTAGCTTTATTTATAACCGCCCTTATGTTTTTTACATCTTGAACAGTGTGGTGATTTTGTACTGTGTCAAGCCCGCCCTGCCGTTCGGCTTTGCCGATATATTCCATATCAATAAAAATTCGGTCAACTCCCGCTGCTTCGCAAGCTTTGGCAACAGCAGTATCATTTGTTATATAAAAATACTCTAATGACATAATTATACCGTCTCAAATTCTTTTTCTTCGGTTTTGTCGGTTACAAGTGTTGCGCCGACATTTACATTGTCTTCATTTTTTATGACTTTAAAAAATGTTGTAAACAATATTTTTATATCAAGCCACAACGACATATTGTCAACATACCAACAGTTAAGTTCAATGCGCTTGTGCCATTCAACACCTTTTCTGCCGTTGACCTGCGCCCAACCTGTAATGCCCGGGTGAGCATCAAACATATGTAACTGCTCTTCGGTGTATTCCTCAATAGGCCAAGGATGATATGTAAGCGGCGGTCGAGGGCCGATGAAACTCATATCGCCTTTTATAATATTAAAAAGCTGGGGCAGCTCGTCAATACTTGTGGCTCTGATAATCTTGCCTACCCTTGTAACACGCATATCGTCAGCGCCGCTGTAAACGCCTGTACCGGTATGCTCTGCACCTTGACACATAGATCTGAACTTGTAAATTTCAAAAACCTTACCCTTATACCCTATTCGTTTCTGTCTAAAAAGTACAGGGCCGGGTGAATCTATCTTGATAGCGATGGCGGTAATAATCATTGGAATCAAGCAGATAATGATACCAATTACAGAAAGAACAATATCTATAACCCTCTTGAAAAACCTTGTATACATACTGCAAACCCCCTTCAAAAATTTTTC
>JBJFGD010000270.1:0-1916 GCA_051892355.1 Acutalibacteraceae bacterium
TGTTTATAATTTTATCAATGGTACCGTCTGCTTTGAGCTCTGTCATAGCATTATTGATTTTTTCAAGAAGCTCGGTGTTTTCTTTAGCAACTGCAATAGCGTAATCTTCGGTTATGTATTCGGTATCAAGAATTTTAAGACCTTCGTTAGCTGCAACAAAGTTTTTTGCAGGTTCGTTATCTATAACAACGCAATCAACCTGACCGTTCTGCAAAGCGGCAACTGCCAAAGCGCCGTTGTTATACTGCTTAACGCTGTCTTCGCCGTAGTCGTCTCTGCAATAGATATCACCGGTAGTACCTGACTGAACACCTATGGTTTTGCCTTCAAGGTCATCGACAGTAGCAATTTCAGAATCTTCTTTAACGATGATTACCTGAATACCGGTAGCATACGAATCAGAGAAATTAACTGATTCTTTGCGTTCGTCGGTAACTGTCATACCTGCAAGTACCATATCAACTGAACCGCCTGCGCACGCTGTGATAAGTGAATCGAACTCCATATCTTTGATTTCGAGTTCCATACCAAGTTTTTCAGCGATAGCGGCTGCTATTTCAGCATCAATACCTATGATATTGCCGTCATCGTCAACATACTCATAAGGGGGGAATGCGGCATTTGTACCCATTGTAAGAGTATTGTCTTTAGCACCGCAGCCTGCAAAACAGCAAAGCATACAAAGTGCTAATACTGCCGCAATAATTTTCTTTAGATTTTTCATGATTTTTACCTCATTTCTTAAAAATAAACCAATTACAAATCGGTTTTGTAATTTTGATAATGCAATTCTATCACACAGTATGCATATTGTCAAGAAAAATTTGCATAAATATTAAAAAAATGAAATAATCGATAAAAAAACGCATAAATATGCAAACAATATATGCTTGTATATATAAGTGAAATATGTGTTATTTAATAAAAACTGTGCAGAGCAAATTTTTGTTCCTCACATATTTGCTCGGTTAGTTCTTTTATATTTTCACAAACAAGAATAAACTGTGTTTCGTTTCCGCTTTGTGCAAGAACGGGCAGTTGCGCAATATAAAGCGATATTTTATCTAAAAAGCTGTGATTTACAAATAATTCTAATGTTTCTTTTCGCTTTTGCCAATTATTTTCTAAATTTAGAGAAAGCGTTTCAATGGTGCTGTCGCTATTAGAAAAGCAATTTTCGTAATACTGTTCTATATCGGTGACGGTTTGTTCACAAGCACGATTTACATATACATTACTATATATACAAAGCGCTGCAATAAAAATTATCATTATACTTGCGGGAATAAGGCGTTTCATTATACGATACCACCTTTTTTGATTATTGTCTGATTGCCGTCACGGTCAAGTGTCATTAAAAATACATCTTTCGCGGTGGTGTTTTCAGTTTTCAGCACTTTCTGAATGTAAGACTGCTTTATTTTTAAAGCATCTAAAGATTCGCGAACTATTTTACCGTCACTAATTACGGGTAAAGAAAGATTATCGTCCGGAAGGGTTAAATCTATGTCTTTTACAGATAATGTTTGTGCGTCTTTTTTTAGCAAAACGCTTAAATTGCCGTTTACCTCTAAAACAGCAAAGGCAACTTCATTTATATTAAAAACATTTTGCCCGCGTAACAGCTCTATAAGGTCAACCACTGTCATTCTGACATCACGCATAGCCTGCTGGTCGATTACACCGTTTTTTATAATTATCACAGATTTTCCGCTGAAAATTTTTCGCACAAAAAAGCTTTTTAAAGTAAGTATGGATATAATTATTTCAAGAAAAACAAGCATAAAAATTGCGGCAATACCTACAAATACAGGCTGTTCGGTGTCTTGAAGAGGAATTGCGGCAATTTCTGATATGAGCAGTGTTACAACTAATTCGTTTGGTTGCATATCGCCAATCTGCCTTTTACCCATAAG
>JBJFGD010000271.1:0-1761 GCA_051892355.1 Acutalibacteraceae bacterium
ATGTATATCAGTAGGTAAAATATCATTCGTGCCTTTTATGGCGCGGTTAATTTCTGCCATTTTGGTAAACTTCCTGACTTTAAGAATTTTTTAATATTTCGCGCCAATCAAGGTCGCCGCGTTCAAGACCGTGTATTAACACCTCAGCAGTGGCGATATTGGTAGCCACAGGAATATTATGCACATCGCAAAGGCGCAACAGAGCATGTTCATCGGGTTCATTAGGCTTTGGATTAAGCGGGTCACGGAACATAAGAAGAAGGTCAATTTCATCACAGCCTATGCGCGATGCAATCTGCTGTGCACCGCCCTGTGAGCCTGCTAAAAAGCGTGTAATTTCAAGACCTGTTGCTTCGGATACGGTTTTACCCGTAGTTCCAGTGGCAACAAGATTATGTCGGCTTAAAATTCCACAGTATGCAATGCAAAACTGTACCATAAGCTCCTTCTTTGCGTCATGTGCTATTAAAGCGATTGTCATAAAAAAATTGCCCCCTTTAAGGAAATTTGTTACATGATTTATATTTTTTTAATTTTAGGCAAGCGAACCTCTTCACCATATAGCCTGCGAGCAATACGGTATACGGCTTTAAAGCTGCGGCTTCTTGCCTTTATTTTATGATTTACAGGCAGCAACATAAGTTCACTGCTTTGCGGTACAATGCCAATAAGACGAAAGCCTGATATATCTATTATATCATCAATGTTGCTATATATTTTCTTTTTTATATATTCTGCATCAAAGCGGTTGATTATAAGACGGGCCGGAACTTTGCTTTGTGGCAAAGCCGCACAAACCGATGCGGCATCTCTGACAGAAACAGGGTCGGGATTGCAAATCGCTAAAAACTGTGTATCACTTCCGATAGCCGAATAAAGAGAAAAATCCATACCGGCGGGAAAATCAAATATTACCGCATCATAATTAAGTTTTACTTTTTCAGCAAACTGGGATAGCTTGTCTGCTTTTATATGCCCAATATCAGTGGGCGCGGGTATAACACTTATAAGCGGATTTGACGGTACAGTGTAAGTTGCATTTGCAATTGGTTGCCCCGACAATATATCAGACAGGTCAAAAACAATTTTACTGTCAACACCTAAAATAAGATCAAGACAGCGAAGCCCTTCATCCATATCAACAAGCAGAACGCTTTTGCCCATCTTGGCGAATGCGATTGCTAAAGCGACAGAAACAGTAGATTTACCCGTGCCGCCTTTGCCCGATGTAGTAGCCACACAAATACCCATAAAAGCAATCACACCACCTTAACCCATTTTCAAAATATTTTATCATAAATCCTATTTTATGTCAATTAATAAAGGTTAAATTTGGCATAAAATTCAGCTGAGAACTGTGTAGGGCACAGTTGCTGATGAAGTGTCTTCAGATGAGAAGAAGTATGCATCAAGTATTTGACGAACCAAGTTACCCGAAGCATAACTTGAAGAACCGTGTTCAAGCACTACCGAAATTGCAATTTCAGGGTTGTCATACGGCGCAAAAAGAATAAATGTGCTGTGGTCGGCTGCACCCTCTACTTGTGATGTGCCTGTTTTACCGCCTAATTTTATTGGGTAATCGCCAAGTGCTGCATGACCTGTACCGTCTACAGTCACAGATAGCATACCTGTTTTAATTGCGGAAATTGTACTGTCTTTAAGCTGCACGGTATTAAGTATTTTAGGCTTACAGTCATCATAAACTTCAGTCATATCGTATGATACGATTTTATCAATAAGGGTTGCTTTATAATGTGT
>JBJFGD010000271.1:1861-7676 GCA_051892355.1 Acutalibacteraceae bacterium
CTTCAGTCATATCGTATGATACGATTTTATCAATAAGGGTTGCTTTATAATGTGTTCCGCCGTTCGCAAAGGTTGCAACATAATTTGCAAGCTGAAGCGGGGTAAAAGCATTCTTTTGGCCTATAGATATTTGCAGAGTATCGCCGCCAAAACCGTTGCTGGTAGGCTCGATTATAATACCTGCACTATCATCAACTTCTACGCCCGTTTTTACACCCAAACCAAACTGTTTAAAGTAATCGGTAAGAGTTATAGCCCCTATTCTGCGGCCTAACTCAAAGAAGAAATAGTTACAACTTTTTGAAAGTGCCATTGTAAGGTTCATATTACCGTGATAGTGCATACAGCTTGGCTTATAGTCATCAAAATATTTATAGGTTTGCTGACAGAAAATAACTTCTCCGTTGTTGTATAAATTATTTTCAAGCGCCGCCGCCGCAACAATGGGTTTTATAGTAGAGCCTATAGGGTAAACACCCTGAAAAGCACGGTCGGTAAGTGGATTAGAGGGGTCTGCAAGCAACGCATCATAATTTTCAGACATAGTAGCTGAGTCATAGGTGGGGTAGTTTGCCGATGTTATAACACCGCCTGTGTTAATATCAATAACTACAGCAGCACCTGCTGTTACGGTGCCGCCTTCACTTTGCAAAGTTCTTACAGTAGTGGCTAATGCATTTTGCACGGTGCGTTGCATTTTAGCATCAAGAGTAAGCATTACCGTTTTACCTGCAACGGGTGCTTTTGTGACCTCGCGGTTAATTATGTTGCCTTCGGCATCAAGGTAATAGGTTATTTCGCCGTCAGTACCGCGTAGATATTGTTCTGCCCAGTATTCAATTCCGCTTTTTCCTACCTTGTCATCATAGGCATAGCCTTTTTCTTTATAATTTTCGCCGTCTGCCCAATCCTCTTCATAAATGGGCCCCACAGTACCTATAAGATTTACAGCAAGTGATGTATCAGGATAGTATCTAAACGGTACAACTTCAACCGAAACACCGTTTAACATAAAGTTTGATTCAGAAATTTGGCACATAAGCTCGGTTGGTATATCCTCGGCAAAGGTAAACGGATATGAAATAGAAAAATCCGCAATTTCCATACTGTAACGCACACCCATTATTTTGCGCTGTTCATCGGTAGAATAATTTTCAAGTTCATAGCGTTCAACAAGACGGGTAAAACAGTTGTCAGCCGAGGCATAGTCTGCAAGCTCTAATGTTTTAATGAGTTTTGCGGTAGATTCACCCTCTTTAAATGTGTAAGGAGAAGAATATTCCATAGGTAGCTTGTCAATATGCTCAACCGCCGCATTGTCAAGTAAATTTACGAGGCTCAATATTATGTCGTTAAGGTTATCGCCTACATACGCTTTATTGAAAACAATGTTATAACCGTCGCGGTTTACGGCAATCTGTCTGCCGTAACTGTCAAGAATTTCACCGCGGGGTGCCTTAAGTACCGCGGTTCTGACTGCTGTACTGCCTTGAGCAGCTGATGAATATTTTGCAGAGTTAACTATTTGTATTGAATATATTCTTGCTGTATATAGCAATATAACCAGTATAAGCAATATCGAAAGCACAGTAAGGGCAGTCTGGTGCTTTTTTTTGAACGGCACTTAAAATCACCTCTTTTAGATTTTATTTATTATAAATGATAAAATTTGTTATAAAGAAACTTTTCAAGATAATAAAACGGTATTATAAAAATTGCTGTATATATAGTACTTGGAAAGGCTGTGCGCATTAAATAGGTAAGATTTTCTGTAAGCGAAAGCGTAAATGCATAACAGAAAATCCACCGCAATAGGTAATAGAAAACACCGCATATAAGGCATAAAGCACATGCAGAAAAAATGTTGTTATTAAATAGGTGCTTTACTATAAGTGATGCTGCAAGTCCTAAAATTAAGAATACTATTGCATGAAAACCCGGCACAGTGCTTGATACGCTATCAATAAAAATGCCTACAATAAGCCCTGAAATTGCTGCTGTAAGCTCGGATGAAAAAATTGATACCGAAACGAGCAGTGCTAACGGCAACATAGGGTTTGCGGCTTGTATTTTTATTGAAAAAACGCCGTTATATTGAAATGCAATTAACACTATAAAAAACAGAGTGTTAATTAAACGAAGTATAAAAACCTTTTTTCTGTCAGTCATAGCGTTACTCCCCGTTTGAAACGGTAATACCCCCTTGTCCTTCAAAAGAGGTAATTACCATAACAGAACGAATTTCTGATACATCGGCAAATGGCTTGATTTCAGCATAGATAGAGGTGTTGTACTCGTCAATGCCAATATTTTGGACAGAGCCCACAAGTAATCCTTCAGGGAATATGCCTTCGCCCGAGGTTACAACATAATCGCCTACCGCCACACTGCAAGAGCGCGAAAGGTTTGCAAAACGGCAAAGACCGTTTTGTGCTAAAGTAAGACTGCCTGTTACAACACCCGCATCATTTGTGCGGTTGTCAAGTGCACCAAGTGTAATATCGGGGCTTAATATAGTGGTGACTTTGCATGAGGTAAGGCCCACTTCGGTTATGTAGCCTACAATACCGCCGTCGGTGATAACAGGATCATAAAGTGATATATCAGAAGAAGAACCTTTGTTTATAGTAAAACCGCCGTATGGGTCATCATAATCTCTGGCTATAATATTTGCATCTGCAAAAGTAAAATCAGGGTTGTTTTCTTTGATTTCAAGATAATCTTTATAAAATTCATTTTCGGCTAAAATTTCTTCATAATCGGCAACTTTGTTTTGAAGCTCATCTATTTGTGATTTAAGTTCGGCGTTTTCAAGGCTTAACGCGTTTCCGTCGCTGTAAGCACTAAAAAAATCTGTTGCTGCATTTGAAATGTTTGTAATTAGACTTCTAAACGGTGCGGCAATAGTGCTTGCAATATCGGTTTGCGGAGCCATTCGGCCACCTATAAAAACAAATGATACCGTTAATAAAATAACTGCCAAAATTATAGTTACTATTATCTTGAACTGTTTGCTGCGAAGAAAGAAACGCATTTTCTTATCTCCTTTTTATCTGAATCTTTTTCCTCTGCGGAAGACATAATTTTGGAAACCGCTGTCGGATTCAAGTCGTTTTTCAGTGCCAAGAACCACGCAGTCAAGCGGATTTGGTGCAACTGTAACAGGCATACCTGTCTCTTCGGCGATAAGCTCTGCAAGTCCGCGAAGAAGTGCGGTGCCGCCTGTAAGGGTTATGCCGCTGTCAATAATATCGGCAGAAAGTTCGGGCGGGGTTTTTTCAAGAGTAGAGCGTATAGCGTCAATTATTTGAGAAATGGGGTCAACCATAGCATCTCGCACTTCAGCAGATGTTATAACAACATTTTTTGGTAAACCGTCAACAACATTTCTGCCCTTAATTTCAATAGAGGTTTCGCCTTCATATGGCTTTGCCGAGCCGATATCTATCTTGATTTGTTCGGCAGTGCGCTCACCTATAAGCAGATTATGCTTTTTGCGCATATAGTGTATGATTGCTTCGTCAAGATCATCACCGGCAATTCGCAGCGATTGTGCGGTAACAATATCCCCAAGTGAAATAACGGCAATTTCGCTGGTGCCTCCGCCGATATCAACTACCATATTGCCGGTTGCTTCCCACACGGGAAGACCCGCGCCGACAGCTGCTGCCATAGGTTCTTCAACAAGGTCTACATCATAAGCACCTGCCTGCTTTGCGGCATCGTAAACCGCACGGCTTTCAACTTCGGTTACGCCTGCGGGTATACAGATAACCATGCGCACCCGTGAGAAAAACGAGCCTTTTAGTGCAACGCTTACAAATCTTTTAAGCATGGCGGCGGTTACATCAAAGTCGGCGATAACACCGTCTTTTAAAGGGCGAATAGCCACTATTGAGCCCGGGGTTCTGCCTATCATTTCTTTAGCTTCTTTACCTACCGCACGAACTGCGTCATTGCGTACATCATAAGCCACAACAGAGGGCTCACGCATAATAATTCCTTTGCCTTTAACACATACTAGGGTGTTTGCAGTTCCGAGGTCTACGCCTATATCTCTTGTAAACATATATTTAACTCCTTAAAACTTATTTAACATTTGTATCAGCCGGCACTATAAGATGTATTGCCGACGGTATGTTTGTCAGTGTAACACTTTCTTCACCTGCTGAATATTCACCGTCAAGTGTCCACGCGACATCTTTTCCGCCTGTGACAGTGATTTCATTAGTATGGAAAAACTCTATGCCGTTGCGGTTTAAATCTTTGCGCAAGATACCGTCTACTATAGACTGAAACTGTATAAGAGATGACGGATTTTTTATAAGCAATATCTCAAATTTGCCGTCATTAAGCTTTACAACTGAATCTTTAAATTTTACTATTCTGCCTACCGACATTGAATTGGATACCGCGCCAAAAAGAAAATCGTCTTCAATTTCTTTTTCATCACATTTAAATTTAAGGTGAATAGGTTTTATGTTGCCAAGACTTTTAACACCCTCAAACAGGTATGCTGCCTGACCCAATACATTTTTCACTTCTTGAGGTGCCGAATAGGAAGCTTCGGTAAAAGCACCGAATGATGCAGTGTATGAAAAATATTTGTCATTAAATTTACCTATGTCAAGGTCGGTTTCGACGCCGTTTACAATATCTTTTGCGGCTGTTAAAGCATTGCGCGAAATTTTAAGGCCTGATGACCATTCGTTAAGAGTGCCAAGCGGAATATAACCGAGAGTACACTTAATACCCGAGCGCATAACACCTGTTATAACTTCATTTAGAGTGCCGTCGCCGCCGCAAACCACGATGCGGTCAAATTCACCTTCTTTTAATGAGGCTGCCTTGTCAGTGGCATCACCGCGTGCTTTGGTTGGGTATACCGTGACATCATAATCTGCATTTGAAAAAATTTCTACTATTTTTAAAAGGTCATTTTTAATTTTTGCTCTGCCCGAACAGGGATTTGCAATAATAATAAGCTTTTTACTTTGCATAATAAAACCTGCCTATCTGTAATTTATTGGTAATGTAGCGGTAGCATTTAATGATGCATCGCTGATATTTCCGCTTTGATACTCGTAGTACCCCTGCACACCCACCATTGCGGCATTATCGCCGCAGTATTTAAGACTTGGATAATAAAGCTTTATGCCCAGTTTGTCACATTCAGTCTGCATGCGTGAGCGCAGTTCTGAATTTGCCGAAACACCGCCCGCTAAAACAAGTGTTTTATGACCTAATTTATTTGCAGCGGACAAGGTTTTGTCTATAAGTATATCGCATACCTTTTGTCTTACCGTAGCTGCAAGTACGGGTATGTCGATTTCTTCACCTTTTTGATTTTTGTTATGAACAAGATTTATAACTGCGGTTTTAAGACCTGAAAAACTAAAATCAAATTCACCTTCGGTATGCGGATAGGGAAGTGGATATTTTTTAGTATCTGCCACTGATGCAATTTTATCAAGGTTTACACCGCCCGGATAAGGCAACCCCAGTGTACGAGCCGTTTTATCAAAACATTCACCTGCGGCATCATCGGTTGTTTTTCCTATAGGTTTAAATTTTGTGTAATCGGCAACCTCGGTAATAACAGTGTTTCCGCCCGATACCGTAAGGCATAAAAACGGGGGTTTTAAATCGGGTGTGTCTATATAGTTTGCCGCGATATGAGAGCGCAAATGATGCACTGGAATCAGAGGTACACCAAGCGAAGCGGCAAGACCTTTTGCAAAATTGACCCCTACAAGCAGTGCGCCAATGAGACCTGGCGCAAAGGTAACGGCGACAGCATCTATATCGCCGTATG
>JBJFGD010000272.1:0-1898 GCA_051892355.1 Acutalibacteraceae bacterium
CAGAATATTTTGATGCTTTTCCGCAAATGGAAATTGAGATGCTTAAAAAAGGTTATTATTTAGCCCATATGACAAATACAACCCGTATGTGCCCTACCGAGGATACAGATGCGCGCCCTCGATTTTGCGAATTTTTGAGCAAAGAGTTCGGGCTTAATTCAAAATGCGCACTTGTAGGTATGAGTTGCGGTGGTATGCAG
The DNA here is from genome assembly GCA_051892355.1 of Acutalibacteraceae bacterium. Lineage (GTDB taxonomy): Bacteria > Bacillota > Clostridia > Oscillospirales > Acutalibacteraceae > UBA737. The sequence continues at coordinate 201 of JBJFGD010000272.1, forward strand.
GCTGTGTATTTTACCTCAAAATATCCGCAATATGTTGCATGTGCTTATCTTGATGCGCCTGTAATGAACTATTTAAGCTGGCCTTTTGCTTTAGGTGTAGGTGAGGACGATTCGTCTGCTGAATTTATTAAAGCTATGGGGCTTGATTTACCTCAAATGATAAACTTCAGAAATCATCCTATTGACCAGAAGGAAGCCCTTTTAAAATCGGGCGTGCCGATAATGTTGGTAAGCGGCGACAGCGATAGAACAGTGCCGTTTTGCGAAAACGGACAGCAGCTTGTAAATTTTTACAAGCAAAACGGTGCTGATATTGAGGTTATAATCAAAGAGGGCGGCGACCACCACCCACACGGTCTGCCCGACAACACACCGATTATAAAATTTATTGAAAAGCACTATTAAAAAAATAACCCCTGCTCTAATTAAAGAGCAGGGGATTTGCTTTTTTTAAAGCCCTGTAGCCTTAAGATAATCGGTGTAAGCCTTTTCCCAAGCATCGTTATCGCAAGGTGTGTAGGTTTTAATATCGGTCGAATTTGAAACTACTTTGCGCAAATCTTTAAAATCTGCAATCTCACCTAAAGCGTTAAATGCAACGCCTATATTACCCATAACGGTTGCTTCGGTAGGACCTGCAAGCACAGGCACATTACAAGCATCGCTTGTCATTTGACACAGCAATCTGTCTTTAATGCCGCCGCCTAAAATGTTAATGCTGTGATATTTCTTTTCACCCATATTGTTAAGCGAGTTAAAGGTATATTTGTATTTCATAGCAAGGCTTTGGTAAATACAGCGCATAACCTCACCGCGTGTCTGCGGTACATACTGTCCTGTTTTTTCGCAATACTCTTTTACTCTGCGCGGAAGATTGCCTGCGGGTTCAAAGGTGCTATCATCTACATTAATGAAACACTTAAACGGTTCTGATGCAAGAGCCTCTTTTTCAAGAGTGTCAAAACCAACCTCTTCACCTTCACGGCGGAATTGACGGCGTGATTCTTGTATAAGCCAAAGGCCCATAATGTTTTTAAGAAAACGGGTGGTGTCTTCAAATCCGCCTTCGTTTGTAAAGTCTGCTTTGGCAGCCTCAGCTGTTAAATTAGGTGTTTTGCTTTCAATACCAAAAAGGCTCCAAGTGCCACAGCTAATGTAAACAAAGTCATCTTTGTCAGTAGGTGTTGCCGCTACAGCCGATGCGGTGTCGTGTGATGCCACAGCGATTACAGGTACCTTTTCGCAACCCAATTCTTCACAGATTTCATCTGAAAGATAGCCGTAAACGCTGCCCGGTTTGGTAACGGGCGCAAAAATATTTTTAGGCAAACCTAACTGCTCGATAAGCTCGAAATTCCAATCCTTTGTATAGGGATTAAGCAGGTTTGAAGTAGAGGCTATAGTTGCTTCTTCTTTCATTTCACCTGTAAGCAGATAAGCGAAAAGGTCGGGCATCATAAGCATTTTATCGGCGCGGTCTAACACTTCGGGTTCATTGAATTTTAAGTACATAAGTTGATAAATTGTATTAAAATGTATAAATTGCAAACCTGCTTTGCTGTAAAGCTCATCTTTTGAAATTATTTCAAAAACCTTTTCGGGTACATTATGTGTGCGGTTATCACGGTAGTGATAAGGGTTAGCAAGAAGTCTGCCGTTTTTATCAAGCAAACCAAAGTCAACACCCCAGGTATCAAT
>JBJFGD010000273.1:0-1882 GCA_051892355.1 Acutalibacteraceae bacterium
CGCGCATAGCAGCAAAGCCCCAAAGACCTATTTTGCCGCAGTCGGTATCATTTTGTCTGCCGTTTGGAAAAACAAGCGGTGCGATACCGGTTGTAAAATCGCCGTCATCACTTGTTACATCTGTATAGCAAAATGTAAATATATCATATTCGCTTTCTGTTAACTCTTCAATAGGTATATAAATAGAAGGAAATTGTTTATGAATATTTATACATATAATAACAGGGTGTTTTTTGCCATCATTATGTAAAAGCTGGTATACCGGGAATGTATGACTGCCGTTTTTATTGGCCAAGGTAAGCTCAACACTTGAATAAATAACACTGCCTTTAGCAAATCGATTCTCGATAACCTTGTGATTATTGACACTTAAATCAAAATTGTTTTCAGGCAGATAGCCATATACTTCGCGCTGCATAATTTCAATCATTTCTGCCCGTGATTTTATCGGGGGCAGATTGCGCTTTGCAAGTTCTTGTTTAAGCATAAAACCATCTATTAATTATCGGTTTTTCTCATATATTTCGCGTAAACCGTCAAGCAAAAGATTTGCATTATATATAATGTCATTTTTACAGTATGAAATGATTTCTTTTGAAAGACCTCCCGTTGCAACAAAGGTAGGTATAATACCGAGTTCGTCGGCAATTCTGTCAAGCAGGCCGTCAAGCATTGCTGCAGTGCCGAAAACTACACCCGATTTCATGCAGTCAACTGTATTAGAGCCAATAACCGATTTTGGTGCGCTTATATCAATTGACGGAAGCTGTGCAGTGTTTTCGTTAAGCGCTTTTAATGTAAGGTTTACACCTGCCGAAATAACGCCACCGATATATGCACCGTTTTCATCAATAACACTGATGGTTGATGCGGTACCCATATCTATAACAACACAGGGCAGGGTGTATTCACTGATTGCACCTACAGCACCTGCTACAAGGTCAGCACCAAGTTGTGCGGGATTATCAATTTTAATATTAAGACCTGTTTTTACACCGGGGCCCAGTTCAAGCGGCACAATATCGCAAAGCAAAGATACAGCGTTACAAACTGCTCCGCCTACCGACGGCACAACCGAAGACACAATACAATCTTCAATTCGGGTAAATTCAAGCCCATGCAGTTCAAGAATATTTTTAATTTCAACCGCATATTGATCGGCGGTAGTACCTTGTGCGGTAGCAATCCGTGCGGTGAAACATAAAACATCGTTATCATACACGCCAAGAGTAATGTTTGTATTACCTATATCAACAGCAAGAAGCATATTTTAAGCCTCCGTTTTAATTATTTGCGCATACATTATATTATATAATTAAAATAAAATCAATCAAAATTTAAAAAAAGTTGACATTTTTAAAAAATGTGTTATAATGTTAGTCGCTAATTGAGATTTTTATCAAATTTAGCTCCTTGCCCCGCAAAAAGTTGCGGAGCCATTAGACCAAAAGGAGGTGCAACGAAATGGCCAACAAGTATGAGGCAGCACTTGTTCTTTCTGTAGCAAACGGTGATGAAGCTGTAAATGCTCTCAAAGAAAAGTTTAATGACCTTATAGCTAAAAACGGTACGGTCGAAAACGTTGATGAATGGGGTAAGCGCAGACTTGCATATCCTATCAATGACGAAACCGAAGGTTACTATGTATTTACAACCTTCGTCAGCGAACCTGCCTTTCCTGCAGAACTTGAGCGTATTGCAGGTATTACCGAAGGCGTACTTCGCATAATGGTAATCAGAAAGTAATGGAGGGATTTTAAATGTTTAATCTTGTAGTATTAACCGGCCGCCTTACGGCAAACCCCGAGCTTAAAACGACACCTAACGGCATACCCGTTACCTCGTTTTCCATTGCTGTAAACCGTAATTATCGAGCTGGTGA
>JBJFGD010000274.1:0-7548 GCA_051892355.1 Acutalibacteraceae bacterium
CAACACCTGAGAACTCACCGTCTTCTTTGCTAACTAATTCTAAAACATTAGAATCGTAGAAAACATTAACTTTTGCACTTACTATACCGGGGTTGTTTTTTAGGCTGACGGTTACATCAACGGTTTCACCTCTAAGTGCATCTTGTGTGCTTACAACAAATTGCGGTGCAGATTCGTAAAACAGCAGTTCACCATATTCAAATGTTTCGGTTCCCTTTAATCCGCAAACCGAGCAGCTCTTATAATATACCGCTTTTTTAGTGAATGTTGCAGCTGATTTTAAATATGTGCTGTCGGCGACTTCAACATAATTGTGATCTGAAAGCGGAAGCGGTTCATCAGAGCCTTCAATTATTTCTCCGCAATCTAAACATGTAACATATTCACCGTGACCGTGCGCTATACATGTAGAATCGACAGCAGGGGTAGTTTCTGTATTAGTGTGTCTGCATGATATTATATCTACACAACCGTCAACCGTTGTAAAATCAACATTATCAAAGTTTAAATCGTAAACATCATCAGGGTTAAATGACAATGTGATTGGGGTTTGACCAAGCTGGGCACCGTCTTTTACCTTAAAAGTAAGTGTTACCAAAGGGCCGTTTGTGGTGTTATTGGGATGAATAGTATCAACCCAGTTAATAACAAAAGGATTGTTTGATGTAGGGCCATAGGCAACACCTGAGAACTCACCGTCTTCTTTGCTAACTAATTCTAAAACATTAGAATCATAAGCAACTTTAACTTTAGCACTAACAATACCGGGGTTGTATGCGATATTGATTGCTACATCAAAGGTTTCACCCAGGGTAGCTGTTTCGGGGGCGCTTACAACAAATTTGCCGGTATTAGCCGCAGCAACGCCTATAACAGGCATAGCAGTAAATACCAACATTATTGCAAGGCACAATGCGATTAGCTTTTTCATAATTTATCTTCCTTTCTTATATGAATGAAATGCCGTGCAAAACATGTTGCACCGCACCCATATTAATTATTTATTCTTATTATATATTAACATATCAAAAATGTCAAATTTTTATTAAAAACTTACTTTGCTATAATTATTAGTTTAATTCAATATTCTAACTGAAATTTCAAAGCGATTTATTTATAAAAAAAGAACCGCAAAGCTTAAAAAGCTAATACGGTTACTGTTTTTAACTGTTATTCAGATCTTACACATTCGGCATATACTAAATATCGCTGATAATTGTGTGGGTAGGGGTGGCAGGTTGAGAGCGTAACAAGATTTCTGCCTTCCTTAATGTATATATTCTGACTGTCTTTAGGGTCTATAACCTTTGTTTCAACAACTTTATATACAAGCGTTTCCCAAAAATTGGTTATATAAATTTCATCACCTATTTTAAGTTCGGTAATTCTTTTAAACATCTGTATTCCCTTATAACGCGTGTGGGCGGCGATTACGCAGTTTGTGTTTTCTCCGCCGACAGGCAGCGAGGTGTTTGCAAGATAAGCGGCTCCCTTTGCCATATTTTTCTCGCTGGCGCCGTTGTAAATAGGAAGCCTGACATCAATTGACGGAATAGTAATATAGGCAAGTATATCACTGTCAATTCCGTAACTTGACAGCAGAAAATCAGGTTCTTCATATGATAACTGATCAATCAGTCCGCTTTGTTTGTTTAAATACAGTTTTTCGTTATAATCAAACATTGCCTTGCGCAGTTCGGCATTATCCGTTTGCAAGTCATCGGTTTTAATCAATTCAAACTTATTAATCGCTTTATCTGCCTGCATATTAAAAGCAACCTTTAAAGCAATAGGGTAGGCGAAAAAGCCAATACCGACAATCAGCAAAACAATTGCAATTATTCTAATCAGCTTTTTCATTATTCTTTTTCCTCCGTATCAAGGCTGTAATTGCACTGCCTAAAAGCAGCAGAACAAACACCGCCGTAATAGCAATTGCCGCAATCTTTGTATAGTCTTCCCAAGTCATTTGCTTTTCGATTTTCGGTTCTGCAATCACAGTATCCTCGGTTTCCTCAATTCGTTTGCCGTGAACCAGCAAACGGTGGGTGTTTTTGCCATAAGGGGTACAGGTAATCAAGGTTACAATATCTTCGCCCTCTTGTATAAAGAGTGATGAGCTGTCGTCGGGGTTGACGATCTCTATGTTATACACCTGATAGGTTAATGTTTCATCAAGAACATGAACACGAAAAAGACTGCCTTCTTTAAGTAAGTTAAGGTCGGTAAAAAGCCGTGCAGACGGCAGACCGCAATGAGCCGAGAGTACGGCGTGGGTGCTGTCTCCTCCTGCAGGGAGCGATGTGTTTTCAAGATGCCCTACGCCTATTAACAAAGTTTCTTCGCTTGTGCCGTGATAAATGGGCAAATACACATCAATTGCGGGTATCTCAATATATGCCATTACATCATCTAAAGCCAAAAGTTCGCTGTATTCACCGTCAGTTATGGGGTAGGCATCGGGGTCAAAAGGGTCGGTTAGCACTACGGCGTTTTTAAATAAGCTTTTGTTATAACGGTCAACAGCTTCCTTTTCCTCGGCAATAACTTCAGGGCTTAATTTTGCCAGATTTTCAGCATGGCTCATAATGGCTCGGCTGCTGTTTTTTTCATATAAATAGTTAGATATAGTAGGGTAGAGGAAAACAGATATTCCGGCAAGAAATACAAGCACGACCAAAATTGTAGGTAAAAATTTTTTCACACTGTTTTCCTCCTTAATTAGTAGTCAAAAAACGGGCGGCAACTGCTCGCCGCCCATTTTAAATAATTTTTAATTATTTGTTATCGTTAGCTTTTGATTTTTTGCGTGAAACAACCAAAAGTACAACTGCGCCAACCATAAGTGCAATACCAACTACGGTAAAGATTACAGTACCTGTACCACCGGTTATAGGAAGCTTAATACCGCTGCTGTTGGGAACTTCAACGGTATAAACACCTGCTGTTGCTTCAACATCTGTATCGGTAAAGTTAACCTTTACGGCATTGTCAAGAAGGTTGTAACCCGAAGGAGCCTGAGTTTCTACAAGATAGTAGTCATAATTTGTACCGTTTGCTTCGTATTTTTCAAAGGTTACAGAGCCGTCGGCAACGGTTACTTTATCGTTTTCAAGCAGAATACCTTTTATTGATGCTGTTTGCGGAATATTCACTGCCAACCCAGCATCAATTTCAGCTGTTGTAGCGGTTCTGTATAAATCAAACTTTGCACCGGCGAGCTTATTGGCTGTTTCGCCTGCTACAAATTTATCAATCTTAATTGCAAAGGTTGTTACATCAACAGTATCGGTTTTCTGTTCATGTGAATTTTCAACATAAGGATAGTTAGAATAGTCAAATGTAACTGTGTTGGTTTCCTTAACATTAACCTCGGTTGTAGCGTCGTCGTTAAGGGTTGCGGTGTATGTAATCACAAGTGCGTTTCCGCCGTCTGCAAACCAGTTGTCAGCATACTGAGTCGTAGAAACGCTTAATTTAAAGGTATATTCTGCAGTTGGGGTTGTATCAAGAGTGTATTGAGTTCCCGCCTTGTCAGTAATATCTGTTCCGTTTCTCTTAACCTTAATTGAAGAAGTATTAAGAGTCAGTCCGTCGGGCAGAAGGTCGGCAACAGAAAAAGTTTTGTCTACTGCCTGTGATGCATAGGTAGGAATATCAACCGTAATAGTGTAGGTTACATCTTCATTCTTGGTTACGCTGGTTTTATCGGCGGCCTTGTCTACAGTAACCTCTTTGTGTTTAGCATCAAAGGTTACATCGTCAATTTTATATGTTCCGTCAACAACGGTAGGCTCAACCTTTTGAAGCATTAACTGATAAACCGAGGTTGTAGAGGTCGGGCGGATAAAATATTCGCCCATTGCAAGGTCTGCAAAGGTAGCTTCGCCGCCTGCGGCAACAGTCTGAGTGCCAACAGGAGCAATGCTTCTGGCAGCAATATAGTTCGGAAGCCCTTTAAGCAGGTCTTTAAGTTCTTCGGAGTCGTTTGTGAGCGCCGCAAACTCTTCAACTGTATACGCGGTAGCATTATAAGAGGTAGTGCCGGCAAAATAATCGGCAAAATCGCTGTTCCAAGCATAAGCTAAAGTGTTTGTTGCGGCGGTATAGGTAATGTTGACCACTTTATAAGCTGCAAGCACATCGTTTTCTACTGCGTTTTCGATTTTGATAAAAGCTGTTGAGTCTGCTGCAACGGTTCTCTGTGCCGCAAATGCGCTCATTGAGAATAGGCTGATAGCAAAAACAAGGGTTAATAAAAGGGCTGCTAATTTTTTGGTTTTCATAATAATTTTCCTTTCGTTATTTATTTTTTCTTTTAAGTTGGCTTGTTTTTAAAACAAACAAACCGATTGTCGCTACAAATAGCAACGATAGTCCCGCTGCTGTAAACCAACTGCCTGTTGATTTTATTCCGGCGGTGGGCATTTGCAGCGTCAAATAGTTTGCAAGTTCAATATTAACCTCCTTTTCAGAAAATGCTGTTTCTATTCCATCAATTAGGGCGGTATCGCCCGAACCGTTAATGGTGATTTTTACAGGCTCGTCAAGCATACGATAGCCTGAGGGCGCCTTAATTTCGGCAAGGTAGTAATCCTTTTCGGGGTCAAGTTTGTCTTGAAAAACCGCAACGGCTTTTGTGCCGGCACTGTTAAGTGCGGTAACGGCAGAGCCTATAACGGTACATTTTATGCTTTCGCCCTGATAGACGATAGTTTTACTGCCGCTGTCGTCCTTTTGGTATAGGGTAAATTCTGCGCCGGCAATCGGCACCTTATTATCTTCTGTAGAGTTATCGCCGTCAATTTTGCTGACAACAAGAGTGTAAGCATCTTCAAAACGCGCGTAATAGGTCGCATCACCCGTAGTTACATAACTTAGCGTCACGCCGTTTATAAGCATACTATCGGCAACCTTATTACCGTCGGAATCATACCAGCCTACAAATTTGTAGCCTTTTGCCGCTGTGGCAGTGGTGCTTATCGGCATACCTACCACATCGGTATAGCTGTAACGCTCAAGCGTACCTATTTTATTGTCTGTGGTATCTTGCCAAACATCTCCGTTCTTTATTTGTCGGATATATGTTTGTGTAACGGTGTTTGAAAATCTTGCATAGTAGGTTTTTACACTTTCCTTTGTTTCAACATAGCCGTATTCGGCATTGGTTGTAATAAGATTTCCTTCTTCGTCATACCAACCTATGAATTTACATCCGCTTTTTGCAGTAGCCTTGACGGTTATTCTTTCATCAATTGAGGCATGGTAAGACTTACCGCCGTTCTCATTATATGCGTCATTGTAATTATCATCTGACGGATCTATTACGCTTGTAATCTCAACCGTTCCGCCATCGGTCGAATCGGTGAACACGCCGTCTACGTCAAGCTGAGGAATAAACGCCTGTCTCCAGCGCCATTGCGCCACCATGGTAATACCTTTGTGGACATTTGCATATAGTTTTTCCTCACCAGTGTCATTCCATGTTACACCCGAAACTATTTCATTTGCTTCTGTGACTGATTTTGTAAGCGCGACATTTCCGTCATAAATTTTAAAGTACTGCGCCGCCCTTTCATCTGTAGCGCCGTTCACACTGTAATCGCAGGCTATGGTGTGTTCGGCGGGCAGCAGCAGGCTGCCCAAATTCCCCGCGTTTATCAGTTCTGTTTCCGCAGGGATATTGTCAACTATATCGCCCATTAGCTTCCAGCCTAAAAATTTCCAGCCGTCGTTTTGCCCCTCCGCCGCGTGAGATACATAGGGTTTGACAAACGATTCTGCATTTACAGTATCTGATGTAGGCTTAAAGCTATAAACATTCGGGTCTTCATCTAAATGCGGTCTATCTTCTATAATATAAGGTTTTCCGCCGTTTGGGTCATAGGTGACTGTCGGGTTTTTAATAAAAATAAAGTGCAAATCGGTTGACGAAGTCAGATTTTCAAGATAATAGGTATAAATAATATCTCCCGCTTCATTGGTAGATTTAACCCATTTACCCTTTTTTTCTTCATCGGTTAAAGAGCCTGTATCTTCAATTTCATTTCCTGTCACCTTGATAAATTCTGCAACAGGGTTGCCTTCATCATCCTGCTTTGTATAATAAACACCCACAAATTGACAGCCGTCTGCCGCATCTGCCGCCTTTATGACAGCCTGAATTTTAAGGGTTTCACCGTCGGTTACATAGGTTTTAAGATTGTTATCTACCGTAACCTCATGACCGTCAGATGCGCCCTCTCCGCCGACAGATCCGTCGCTGCCACCAATAACCGCGCTGCCGTGATTGGTGGTACTGCCCGAAAGCGGATGGAAAAGCTTGAAGTTAATATTATCAAGGAAGTTGCCGTAGGTTTTTGCTTTGTCCCCAGATACACTGGAATTAACATATCCGACCGAAACAAAGCCAAACAGGGTTTCGGTCTGCCCTGCGGGAACGGTATAGAAATAGTATTTGCTTAAATCTACCTCTGAACCGCCCTCTCCGCTTCCGCTTGACGCAGAACTATCGGCGTTAGAACCGTAAGAATTCCACGGGTTTGTACCGCTTGTAACCTTTGAGGATGCCATTATCCAAATATGCCATTCTTCGGTGTAGATAGTGCTTGGTGTCAGGCTGAACGCGTCATTTGCCGCATTGTTTTCAAAAGTACCTTGCTCGGCAAATTTTTTACTGTAAACCGTAAGATTTTCGCCCAATCCCGCCGAAGTTTTAACAGAGGTCATTCCCTGTTCAATAAGCCAATCCACCATCTGCATCAGCTGATCGCGCCCCGCCTTGCTGGGCTTTGACGGATCAACGCTCTGTTTAGGCCCTATAACCAGCGCCATGGTATCGGTTCCGTTTCGGCCGCCGTGATCAAGGCCCCATTCGTACACACTTGACGGAGTTGTTTTAACATTCTGATACAGTGTGCTTTCTTCGTCGGCATTAAGCTCTGCGGCATAAGTTCCGTTAGTAGGGGTTAACTTAACCCCGGGTATATAGGTACCGGTATTTTCTGTAAATAGCTCAATTTTACCCTGAAAAGCCGTTGTGTTCCATGAGGGAACCTTGCTTTGGTCAAGCTGAGAATAGCTTGATGTCCATGTTTGTTCCTCTTCAAAACTTCCGTTGAGCAGTTTTCTGCTGTCCTCTGCTGCATATATGATTTCGGCAAAATTATAAGTGCTCCAAAAAAGCATAATCACCGAAAGAAGAAGGGCGAGCCGTTGTGTCAGTATTTTGCCGTTTAGTCGTATATGTTTTGCATGATACACAAGCTCATCCTCCTTTCATGCATTCTCTATTGCAGAGTTTCATAATTCAAGAGAATATTAAACCTTTTTATGCAATCAATTATTTCAGCATAATCAAAAGAAAAATGCAAGCTTTTACCTTCTGACAACAAGCAAAACATAACATTTGTCATATTATACAAAAAATAAAACAGGTTGCAATTTTTAAAAAAATTGCAACCTGGCAAGCGTGATAAACATATTAATTTATTTTAGCCCCATAGCTTTGTGCCCCTATCTTTCGATAGGTTTACTAAATACATTGTT
>JBJFGD010000275.1:0-7529 GCA_051892355.1 Acutalibacteraceae bacterium
CGGGGAACACCTGATTTATATATCGATAATCTATCACATATACATTCTGGTAATTTTGTGTAAGATATGCCACCATTGCATTGCCAAATGACTCTTTAATAACAAGGCAAGAAGAACCGTCGGTTATTTCGGGATTAGTCATAATTCCATACGGATGATCGCCGCAAACAAATGAAAGATATTTATTTGACGCACTTAAACTATTGCCATCTGATACTATATGATAATCAATTTCACCCGATTTTGTGTAGGTATGAATATACTGCGTTTGTTTAGGCTCATAAGCCACAACACAATCGGGGGTATTGCCAAGGCTTGGCTTTTGGCCCGATTCGGCATAAAAAGAGCCTAAAAATCCGTCAAACTTATATTCGTTAAAAACTTCAAGACCTACGGGGGCTACTCCTTTTGCAGACATTAATTCACAATACGCATAATATGCGCCAAGCGCTGTCCAGTGATGATCGGTTCTAAAGTAAATGTATTCGTCTTTATGAGATAAAAGCGAACTGTAAACATCAATCTTGTTAACATTGGGCGCCATTTTTGAATACATATAATCAATTGCTTTTTTCTGGTCAGATGAATTTGTGCTGCCGTTAAAATTCTCGGGTAAAGTTATTGCCATGCTTGTAGGTATAATCATATCATAAACATTTGCCCTACCGTCAAGCATAGTTGCGGCACGGTTTACTGTAGCTGCATAGTTTTCGGCTGTTGCCTGGTTAAAATTATAATACTCATAAGCGGCATTATCTACTATAAGCATAGCGCCAAGCTGCTCTACGGCAGGCAATTGCGGTTCGGGGTTACTTACAACTATTTCTTCTGACGAAACCTCTTGTGCAGTTGTGTCTGACTCTGCAGTTGGCTCATTTGACGAAGAATCACTTGCAGCAGTTTCTTCAGATGATACTACATCGGGTATTTCGTCGCCCTGTTCTACCGTGCCGTGCACCTGAACGTTGTTAATGCCAAACGAATTTGTGATTTTGGTATTAAGCGAAACAAGACTGTCACGAAGCGGAAATGTATCAGAAAACCACAGACTTATATCATCAAAATAGTCACCCGAAGCAAGCGCTTTAAATGAAAACTTTGGAAATTCTTTAAGTTCGCGTTTTTCAACATCAGAATATTTAGGCCTAAAAATCGGAAGCACGGCAAAAACAGCAACCACCAGCCACAAAGCTATAAAAATTCTTACCATATTTATATCGACAATATGCTGAAAACGCAAATTGCGTAGCAACTTCATATTATCATCAAGTATTTCATCGTCTTTTTTTACATCTTCGCTTTCATCAATAACAGTAATATTTTTAACTGCCATACCGTACTCACCCCTTTTTAGATTATTTTGATTTTAAATTTAAAATTGGAAATATAAAAACGGATTAAAGCTGTCCCCTACTAAAGCTGCGGTCGAAAGTAATAAAAGTATAATTGGTATTGCTATTCTGCCTACAGAATAAACAATAGACACCGCCTTTTTATTCATATATGTATACCTTATAATACCGCCTATTTTTTTAATAATCGGTGTTGAAATAATAATACAGAATAAAATTATAAATATATTTGATTTTATAACAGCGTTTGTTTCAAAATTGGTAAAGGCATTGCCGTTTAAGCCAAACAGTCCGCGAAGCACCGCGAATATAGAATCGGTGCTGTCAAATTTAAATAATATCCAACCAAAGTACACCACCGCTATAAGATAAATATGTGAAATTATTCGATCTTTCGATAGCACGCGAGACAAAAAGAGTTTTTCAATAACAATAAATACAAAGAAATACAATCCCCACAGCACAAAATTCCACGAAGCACCGTGCCAAAGACCTGTAAGAAACCATACTATAAACAAATTAATGTATGTACGAATTTTACCCTTGCGGTTGCCGCCAAGCGGTATATAAACATAATCACGGAAAAAGCTTCCCAGCGATATATGCCATCTGCGCCAAAATTCAGTAACCGAGCGCGACATATACGGATAATCAAAGTTTTCACGGTAATGTATGCCTATCATTCTGCCCATGCCGATTGCCATATCAGAATATGCCGAAAAGTCAAGGTATATCTGTAACGCATACGCAAGCATACCAACCCACAATGCTAAAACACTGCTGTCTGCAAAAGTTGTATTTTCACCCGTGACAAGCAGTGTATCGGCAATATTGCCGCAGGTGTTTGCAAGAATTGCCTTTTTGGCAAGCCCAAAGCAAAAACGCCATATTCCATCGGCAACATCCTGTGCATAAACGCGGCGCTGGGTAAGTTCATTACATATATCTTTATATCTGACAATAGGTCCCGCTATACACTGATGAAACAGGCTGACATAAAGTAAAAGCGTTGTAAAATTCTTTTGCGCTGGTACATCGCCGCGATAAACATCAACCACATAAGAAATTAACTGAAAAGTATAAAAAGAAATTCCTATGGGCAAAACAATTTCAGGTATAACCGAAGGTTTACCGGTGAAAAATTGAATGTTAGACAATATAAACGAACCGTATTTAAAAATGCCCAGCAAACCGAGATTTACAATACACATCATAAGTAAGCCTAATTTACCTTTACCGCCGCACGACCTTTGCCGTTCTATATAAATAGAAATAAGCCAATCGCAAAATGTCATAAGCAGCAACAATAAAACATAAAGCGGTTCGCCCCACGCGTAAAAAATGAGGGAAAAAATAAGCATTACAATATTTCGCGCCTTGGTAGTCTTTGCAAAATAATATACAACAAGATTAAGCGGTAAAAACAAATAAACAAAAAACAGGCTTGAAAATACCATAATTATCCCCCCTATAAACGCATAATATATTATTTTAATTTTACTATTTATGTATATGCTTTGTCAACATGAAAAACCAGAAAAATTTATATCTGACAGCCAAAATGCGACACCTAAAAAGGTATCGCATTTTTTATCATTTCATAAACTCATACATTGCACGATAGCACATATATACATCAAGCTTTGCAGTGGTTTCAAACGGTGCATGCATTGAAAGCACAGGTACGCCTAAATCCACCACATCTATACCAAGATTTGCCACATACATAGCAACTGTACCGCCGCCGCCTGCATCAACCTTGCCAAGCTCACCCGTCTGCCAGATTATGCCAGCATTGTCTAACATAGCACGAATTTGGGCTACATACTCGGCAGATGCATCAGATGTGCTTGATTTTCCGCCGCCGCCTGTGTATTTGGTTACAACTACGCCGTAGTTCAAATAACTTGCGTTACGGCGTTCCATAACATCTTGAAAAGTGGGGTCGGTACCCGCGTTAACATCAGCCGAAAGGCATTTTGAATTTCGCTTTGCAACAGTTTCATCACAGCCTTGCATAACGCTGATATCGTGAATAACATGTGTCAAAAAGTCAGATTTTAAGCCTGTGTTGCCATCAGAACCGATTTCTTCTTTATCGGTAAGAATTGCAACCGCAGTTTTTTTAGGTGCTTTTACATCAAGTATTGCGGTAAGAGCCGGATATGCGCACACGCGGTCGTCTTGACCGTAAGAACCTATGAGTGAACGGTCAAAACCAATGTCGCTTGCTTTAAGCGCGGGCACCATTTCAAGCTCTGCCGATAAGAAATCTTCTTCGGTGACACCGTATTTTTCATTAAGAAGTTTTAATATATTGAGTTTTACAAGTTCACTGCCCTCATCGCTTTTAAAAGGAATACTGCCTACAAGAATATTGAGTTCTTCACCGCGTATGCCGTCTGACAGGGTGCGCTTGCTTTGCTCACGCGAAAGATGAGGCAATAGATCATTTATAACAAACTTTGGCTCATTGTCGTTTTCACCAAGACTTACTTCAACTACACTGCCGTCTTTTTTTGCAAATACACCGTGAAGCGCTAAAGGAAGTGCTGTCCATTGGTATTTTTTTATACCGCCGTAATAGTGGGTTTTAAACAAAGCAAGTTCAAGTTCTTCATAAAGCGGATTGGGTTTTAAATCAATTCGCGGGGAATCAACATGTGCCGCAGTTATATTTAAACCTTTATCTGCGGTTTGTTCACCGATTACCGCAAAAGCAACCGTTTTACCGCGATTATTAAAATAAACCTTGTCGCCCGCTTTGTATGTTTTGCCTATTTCAAACCGAACAAAGCCTTTAGCCTTTGCCATTTCTATTGCTGTTTTTACAGCCTCGCGCTCGGTTTTGGCTTTATTAAGATAATCTTTATACCCCTCGCAATATTCTTGCATTTTTTCAAGGGTATTTTCATCAGCTTTAAGCAGACCGTTTTTCTTTTCATAAAAAAGTTTTTCTTTTAATTCTTTTACTGTATCAGACATTTTTATGTTCCTCCATAATATTATTTAAAAGATTTTGTATTTCCGCTTCAAAAATCGGTAATTCACAATTATTATAGACTATATTTTGCGCTTTTTGTATATAAAATTCATCAGACTTTCCGGCACTTATTCTTAAATCAGCCGATTTTGAGTCAAGCCCGTCACGGGCAATAATGCGTTTTTTGCGGATATTTACATCACAAAGCACTGCTATTGTTGTGTCGCACATACTGTCAGCACCGCTTTCAAAAAGCGTGGGTGCATCAAGCAAAACAAGCGGCGCGTTTATTTCTTGCTTTATAAGCTTAACTATATGCGGCAATAAAATTTCATTTAAAAGTTCGGTGTTTTCTTTTGAAGCAAAAGCCTTTTTTGCAAGAATTGTGCGGTTTAATGTGTCATCGGCATTGAGTATATCTTCACCGAAAACGCTTACTACTGCTAACAACCCCTCATAGCCCTTTTGGGTAGCTTTTCGTGCCAAGTTATCACAGTTAATTACTTTAAATCCCATATGCTCGGCTATAGCCGTTACACTGCTTTTGCCTGCACCCGTAGGGCCTGTCAAACCTATAACTAATGACATAAACCTAAATTTTGTTTCCTTTCATTATGTTTTGAAAACTTTATAATTTAATCACTTTAAATGCGGCGGCACGGATTAAACGGTTGTAAACCGCAAGCCCTACGCCGTCTTTAGACGGAGCGTGAATGTAAACCTCTTTAACATTAAGCTTATCAACATCACGCAATACCGAAAAAACATTTTTTGCCAAAGTTTTTTCATCACGCTTTGAACCGTATGATATTTTTTTAATATTTATGCTGTAATATTCCTCTTCAAAACAAACGGCCGCACAATCGGTTTTTTGATTTACAAACCTTACAAACGAGTTGCTGCAACCTTCTACCAAAAAAGCATCGGTTTTAGGCGCATAATGTTTGTATTTCATACCCGGTGAGGCCGCGCTTTCGCCCGCCCTTAACTGCTGTAAAACAGCATCGTCAACTATTAAATCAACAAGAACCTCGCGAAGCATTTCTACCGTTATTGCGCCCGGCCGCAACAGTCGCGGTTTTTCACCCACAAGCGAAACTACTGTAGACTCTATACCTACCGCACAGTCGTTGCCCTTAACAACGGCGTCGATTTTACCGTCAAGGTCATTTATTACATGCTGTGCTGTTGTAGGGCTAGGCAAACCCGAAGTGTTTGCCGAAGGCGCCGCAATAGGCAGCATGCTTTGACTAATTATATCACGCGCTGTTTTTTCACTCGGCATACGCACTGCCACGGTATCAAGCCCGCCCGAAACACTATCGGCTATTTTTTTACCTTTAGGTAACACCATTGTAAAAGGGCCCGGCCAAAAGCGCTTTGCACATTCATATGCCACATCGGGAATATCGCGCGCTACACACTTTAGCATTTCTAAATCAGAAATATGAACAATAAGTGGGTTGTCTTGCGGTCTGCCCTTTGCCTTAAACACTGCTTTAATGGCGCTATCGCTGTAAGCAGATGCGGCAAGACCGTAAACCGTTTCGGTAGGGATTGCGACAATTCCCCCGTTTTTTAAAATTTCAGATGCAGTGCTGACGGCATTATTATAACCGCCGGCTGTTGCATCTAATATTTTTGTATACATTTTTAAAAGACTTCCTTATGCATTTTCTTGGGCTTTTAAAGCCTCTGCACGGTAATAGGTAGTAAGACCGTCTACAATCTCATCAATATCACCGTTTAAAATACTGTCTATTTTATAAAGTGTAAGACCTATGCGATGGTCGGTAACGCGCCCTTGCGGATAGTTATATGTGCGTATACGCTCACTGCGGTCACCTGTGCCAACCTGTGCTTTGCGGTCAGATGCAACGGCGGCATCTGCCTTTTCTTTTTCAGCTTCATAAAGGCGAGAACGCAAAACTTTAAGTGCCTTTTCTTTATTTTTAAACTGACTGCGTTCATCCTGACACTCAACTACCGTGCCGGTGGGTATATGCGTTACGCGTATTGCAGAAGATGTTTTGTTAATATGCTGACCGCCCGCACCCGAAGAACGGAAGGTATCTATTTTAAGGTCAGCAGGGTTAAGCTCAAATTCAACCTCATCAGCTTCAGGCAGCACCGCAACAGTTACGGTTGAGGTATGAATTCTGCCCTGTGTTTCGGTGTCGGGCACACGCTGAACACGGTGTACACCGCTTTCATACTTAAACCGAGAGTATGCACCCACACCCTCAATCATAAAACTGATTTCTTTATATCCGCCGAGTTCGGTTTCATTGGCATTGGTAACCTCAATATGCCAATGCTTGCTTTCGGCATACATTGAATACATTCTGAAAAGCGAAGCCGCAAAAAGCGCTGCCTCTTCACCGCCTGCACCGCCGCGAATTTCTACAATAACATTTTTTTCATCATTGGGGTCTTTAGGCAACAGCAAAATTTTAAGCTCGTCAGAGGTAGCGGCTATAGCCTCTTTAGCCGATGCAAGTTCTTCTTCAACAAGTTCTTTAAAATCTTTGTCAAGTCCGCCCGCATCTAACATTTCAAGTGCTTCTTTTTCTGCCGCTTGTGCCGCACAGTATTCACGGTATTTTTCAACAATCGGAGTTAGTTCGCTATGCTCTTTCATAAGCTTGGTAAAGGTTGCATTATCGCTTGCAACCTCGGGGCGAGTAAGCTCTACACCTATCTGCTCATAACGGCTTTCTACCGCAGCGAGTTTTTCAAACATTATCTTTCTCTCCATTAGAAATAATCTTTTTTATGCTTTTTTCAACAGTCTTTCGCGGAAGCATTACTTCATGACCACAGCCGTTACAACGAATTTTAAAATCCATACCTATGCGCGATACCGTAAAGGTGTTACAACCACAAGGGTGATTTTTTTTCATAAGTATCACATCGCCTATATTTATATTCATAATGCTCCCCCTTTAAATAATTATTATAATATTATATCTCAAATTATAGCTAAAGGCAATATTTTATTTTTATTAATTGAAATTCAAAACCATACCTTATTTTATGTGTGATTTGTATTGTAAAATCATAACTATTTATGCTGTTCTCTTGTCGGTAGAGTGTGGCTTTTTATCAATAGAGATGCTAAGCACGACTATAGATTGCCTATTTTAGCAACGCCATATATAATTGGCATATCGTTTTTTTAAAGGAGTCGCTTA
>JBJFGD010000276.1:0-1862 GCA_051892355.1 Acutalibacteraceae bacterium
ACACAGAAAACAAAATAAATGTGTCATTTGAATACAAGCTAAAAAACGGCAAAACCATGATCCGCACATTTTTTGTCGATACCACCCTTTTAGAAAATGAATTGCTTTCTATTTACAAAAGTGACGAAAGAATGAATTCGATTAAAGAAAGTATAAATTTTGACAAAGCCGCATCGTTTTCACTGTATTTTTATGATAACGACAAATATGCTCAGGCAATAATAACCCGTTCAGAAGCACAAGAATTCTTAGACGCATATTGGCTTGATGTTCAAAACAGCGGCTCTAAAGCGCTTGATAATATATTCGGTGATTTTTATGAAATCAGCGGTTACTCACAATCAAATGACACTTCTTTTGATATTAGGCTTGAAGCAGACTATGAAGAATTTTCAAACACAAGACGATTTATCGAGGAAAACGGCATTATACAAAGAGCAGAATAAATCAACCAAAAATACGGCGCCTGTTTTAAGGCGCCGTATTTTTTATTTGTCTGTCGAACAGCTTCTGCCGCGTTTAAGGCTTTGTCTGCCGAATTTTTTACGCACTTCAAGAATAGAGTTTTCAATTTTTTCAGCCTGTTCTTCGCTTTTTTCACTGCCGAAAATGCTTTGCTGAAACGCTATGTTGTCGCCCTTTAAATTCATTACACGCAAGCCCACCGACCTAAGCGGGAAATCCCAGTTATAACCTTCGTTAAATAACTGCATACCCTGTTTTGCTATTAAAATTGAAGTGTTTATCGGGTTTTGCAGGGTGCGCGAAAACTCTTTTGTTTTTAAGTTTGTATCACGCGTATGCACCTGAATTGTCGCGGCATAAAGGCCCTTGCTGTGCAAGATTTCAGATATTTCCTCTGCTATACCTATATAAATTTTCCACACCTGTTTAGGTGTGTTAATATCATTAGGCGGTGTAACACTGCGCCCTATACTTTTGGGTAAATCGTCTTCTTTTACAGGTGTTACGGGTGAATTATCTTCGCCCAAAGCGTAGGTTTTAAGCTGTATGCCGTTTTTACCGAGAAGTCTTGTAAGCATAGCATCTTCGCACTTGGTAATGTCGCCTACCGTAAATATTCCGCTTGCATTGAGCTTTTCGGCGGTGCTTTTACCCACAAACAACAAATCGCTTACAGGCAAAGTCCATACCTTTTGCTTAAAATTTTCACGATTTATTACGGTAATTGCATCGGGCTTTTTCATATCAGAGCCAAGCTTTGCAAACACCTTATTAAAGCTTACCCCTACCGATATTGTGATACCCAACTCTTGTTTTATTTCTTTTCGTATGCGCTCGGCAATTTGTTCACCCGAGCCGAAAAGCATAGTACTGCCCGTAACATCAAGCCAACATTCATCAATACCGAAAGGTTCTACTAAATCGGTATACCGTTGATATATTTTTTGTGCAGCACACGAATATTCGTGATACTTTTTATAATCCGGCGCAAGTGTTACCAGGTCTTTGCACTTGCGTTTTGCTTCCCACACGGTCTCGGCGGTTTTTACGCCAAACTTTTTGGCAATTTCGTTTTTTGCAAGCACTATGCCGTGACGGGCTTCCACACTGCCGCAAACCGCAACAGGCATATCATAAAGAGTAGGGTTAGACAGCAACGATACCGATGCAAAAAAATTGTTAAGGTCACAGTGCAGTATTATTCTGTCTTGCATTTTACCCACCTTTTCAACCAAACAAATGTTCTTTAATTAGATTATACAAAAATTACCCCTTTTTGTAAAGAGGTAATTTTAGTATGTAGAAAAACCTGTATTTGCAATAGTTGGCGGCGACAAGCCGTATTTTTGTTTTTCTGCTGACATGTGCGGCAGAAAAACTCCTTGTAAGCGAAAACC
>JBJFGD010000277.1:0-7408 GCA_051892355.1 Acutalibacteraceae bacterium
TGCTATTGTTTCATAAGACATAGAACCCACAACCGAAAGCCGCAGCCAAGGCAGAGCTATACCTAAATCTTTAGAAAGAGTTATTACACTTACAACAATTGCAACAGCGGGTGCTATTGTAAATATAGCGGCAGAAATCGCTATTCTGCGCAGCTTTGATTTTTTCATTCCTATTTCTTTTCCGCGTTTCCACGCTTTAATTAAAAAGAAAACAGACTGTGCCAAAACTATTAAAATAATAATTGCCACAATTAAAAATAAAATAGGATGATTTACATTAAATTTCATTTTTTATTCTCCTTTCATTTTCTATATTTTAACATAAAACCTTTGCAAAGTATAGATTTTTTACTTTCTTTTTGATACAATTAAAATAAAAAAGGAATTTTTTATGAATATAAAACCTATTGCTTTTATCAAAACCGACTTTAAAGAAAAATTCGGTATACCCCGCCAAAGCGGATTAATACAAGAACTTAAAGGTCAAATAATATTTGAAAAAGAATTTCGCAATCCCGTTTCTCTTCGCGGAATTGAAGAATATTCTCACCTTTGGTTAATATTTGATTTTTCTGAAAATCACCGTGAAAATTGGGCTCCTACCGTAAGGCCGCCCCGCCTCGGAGGAAATGAACGAAAAGGTGTTTTCGCAACGCGTTCTCCTTTTAGACCTAATAATTTAGGTCTTTCTGTTGTAAAACTTGACGGAATAAAAAAGGATAAAAATTTAGGTCATATTCTGCTTGTCAGCGGTGTTGATTTACTTGATAATACACCTATTTTTGATATTAAACCTTATATTCCTTACTGTGACAGTAAACCTTATGCCAAAGGTTCTTTCGGTGAAGAAAATAAAGAATATAAAATAAATGTTTCTTACAGTGAAGAAATTTTTAAAGATTTTCCTAAAGATAAAATTTTGCCTTTAATAAAATGTCTTGAGCAAGATCCAAGACCTTCTTATCAAACTGATGAAAGAATATATAAAATGAATTTTTCCGGATTTGAAATTTCTTTTAATATAAAAGAAAACAATGTTAAAATTTTAAGCGTAGAAAAAAATTTTTAATTTTTTTGTCAGTAAGTTTTTAAGTTTTTTATATTGAAAATGTTAATAATATATGATATAATATATTTAATTATTATTATTTATATATTATATATTATATATTAAATAAAAAAGAAAGGGGAAATATAAATGGCGGTTAATTCTCTTGAAGATATTTGGAATTCGGTTTGTGAAGAATGTAAAACCAAAATTTCTGAAATTGCTTTTGATACCTTTTTTAAATACTTAACTCCTGAAAGTATTAACAGTCAAGAATTTGTTCTTGCTGCTTCTAACGAATATATTAAAAGCATGATTCAAAATGTTTACAGCGATATAATAAATAATTCTATTGAAAAAATAATGGGTATAAAAATACCTGCAAAATTTGTTGTAGCCGATGATGAAGAATCTATCAAAAAAGCCGAAGAAGATTGCGAAGGTCTTACTTTTGAAAATTTCTTTACTTTTGATAACTTTGTTGTAGGCGCTACAAACCGTTTTGCTCATGCTGCTTCACTTGCTGTTGCTGAAAGTCCTAATATTATTTATAATCCGCTTGTTATTTACGGTCCGTCAGGTGTTGGTAAAACTCACCTTATGTTGGCTATCAAAAATCATATAAAGAAAAAATATCCTTACAAAAAAGTTGAATTTGTAAGAGGTGAAGATTTTACAAATCAGCTTATTAAATCTCTTCACGAAGGTAAGCTTGGTTTAGGTAAAATTGATGATTTTCGTAATAAATATCGCAATTTAGATGTTTTATTGCTTGATGATATACACTTTATTGCAGGCAAAGAATCTACTCAAGAAGAATTTTTTAATACTTTTAATGCCTTATATCAAAATAACAAACAAATTATTGTTACCCTTGACAGACCTTTAAAAGATATTAAAACTCTTGATGAAAGAATTAAATCCCGTTTGTCTTCCGGACTTCCGGCCGATATTACTCTGCCTGATTTTGAAACAAGAGTAGGTATTATTAATCGTAAAGCTCAGCAATTTGATATTGAACTTGATGAAAATTTAGTTTTTTATATCGCTGAAAAAATAAAATCAAACACCAGACAAATTGAGGGTGTTATTACAAAACTTAATGCTCTTATAAAAATTGAAAATAAAAAGCCAAATATTTCAATAGTACAGGGATTTATAAAAGATATTATAAATGATTCAGAATCTACACCTATAAATGTTGAAAAAATTATAAGCGAGGTTGCCCGTTCTTATAATATTTCTGAAAATGATATTCTTTCAAATAAACGCTCGGCAAATCTTGTTTTAGCACGAAAGGTTGCAATGTACATATCGCGAGAAATTACCGACCTTTCATACAAAGCAATAGGTGAATATTTTGGTAAAGATCATACAACCGTTCTTTACAGCGTTCAAAGTATAGAAAAATTTTTACAGGACAAGCCTTATGAAAAAGAGCTTATTGAAGATATTATAAAAAATCTTAAAAGTTCTAACTAAACTTATCCACTTTTTTAAGGTTAATTAAATAATAATTTTTCCACTTTTTAAACTTTTAAAAATTATTATTCAATTTTTCAAATTTTTATTAAGATAGTTTTTAAATTAAAATTTTCTTTTTATAATACATTTTTATATACTTATTAACATTTTTAACATCACTTATTATTACTGTTATTTTTATATTATTTTTTTATAAAATTTGGAGGAAATATTATGAAATTCAGAGTTGAGCGTGCAACTTTTCTTGATGCTGTTTTAAAAATGCAAAGAATAGTAGGAAATAAAAGTTCTATGCCCGTGCTTGAAGGTATTTTATTATCTGCAGAAAAAGGTCTTCTTACCCTTTCTTCATATAATCTTGAAATGGGTATGAAAAAAGAAATATATGCTTCTTGTGAAAGCGAGGGTGATATAGTAATAAATGCCCGCTTGCTTGCAGAAATTTTAAGAAAGTTAAGAGGCATTGATGTTGAAATAGAATGTGATGAAAGACTGTTATGCCACATAAAAAGCGGCGAAGCGGTTTTTGATATTATGGGTATGGATGCAAATGATTTTCCCGAAATGCCTTCTCTTGCAGACGGCGAAAATTTAACAATTTCGGGTAAAGATTTTTGTGAAATGGTAAAGGGAACTATTTTTGCAGTATCTCAAATTGAAGGAACCCGACCTATTCTTACAGGTATAAATATTTCTGTAAAAAAAGGAATCTTACAGTTTGTAGCAATTGACGGTTACAGACTTGCTATAAGAAGAAAAAAAATAAATATAGATAATGAAATAGAATTTATAGTTGCAGGCAAAGCCCTTAATGAAGTTGTAAAGCTTGTCGGAGAAAATGATGATAAAATTGAAATAAAAGTTGGCAAAAGATTAATTTTATTTAAAATTGAAGGTTATATTTTTATTGCTCGCTTACTTGAGGGTGAATTTGTAAATTTTGAAAAGATAATTCCTTCTGAAAATAAACAAAGTACCACAATAAATTGTGATGAAATGATAGACAGCGTAGAGCGTGTATCGTTGCTTATTAATGATACTTTTTCAACCCCTATTCGTTGCGCATTTAGTAAAGATGAATTAATAATAAGTTGTGCTACATCAATAGGACGCGCAAAAGAAAAAATGAATATATCGCTTGAAGGCTCTGAATTTGAAATGGGCCTTAACAGCCGATATTTGCTTGATGCATTAAGAGCATGCGAAAATGAAAAAATAACTTTAAAATTCAATGGTGCAAATGCCGGTGTTACAATTGTACCCGCAGATGATGAAGAAAAAGAAATGTTATACTTAATAATGCCTATGAGGTTAAAATAAATGAAAGAAATTTTTATAAAAGATGAATTTATTCGCCTTGACAGCGCATTAAAATATGTAGGAATAGTTGGCACAGGAGGTCAGGCAAAAATTATAATTCAAGAAGGTTTAGTTAAAGTAAATGATAACATTTGTACCCAACGCGGTAAAAAATTACATAGCGGCGACAAAATAGAATTTGAAAAAAATATATTTGTTATAAAAAATGAATGTTAAAAATTTAAAATTAGAAAATTTTAGAAATATATCTTCTTTAGAATTAGATTTTGATAAAGAAATAAATGTAATATGCGGTGAAAATGCGCAAGGTAAAACAAATATAATAGAGGCTTTATGGCTTTTTTCAGGGGCAAAAAGTTTTAGAAATTCAAATGATTCGCAATTTATAAAATTTAATGAAAAAAGTGCTAAAATTTTTACAGAATTTAAAATGCTGGGGGTTGAAAATTCGGCAGAAATAAAATTCAGTGAAAAAAGAACAGCATATTTAAATGAAAAAAAATTACCTAATCCGTCTAATTTGGCAGGTAAATTTAATGCAGTAGTATTTTCACCGTCTGATTTAACCCTTGTAACTGACGGGCCGGATAAACGCCGCCGCTTTTTAGATATTGCAATAGGGCAGCTTTACCCTAATTATATTGAAATTTTACGCAGTTATAGCCGTGCTGTAATGCAAAGAAATAAAATAATAAAAGATTACAGATATGATAAAACATTATCGGTAATGCTTGAAGTTTTTGAAAATGAAATTGTAGAATCAGGCAACAAAATAATTAATTACCGAAAAAAATATATAAACATATTAAATAGGTATATAGAAGATATTTATTTGGGAATTTCTTGGGGTAAAGAGAAAATAAAAACAGAGTATATATCTAAAAGCGGAGATATATTAGATTTAGAGAATATAAAAAAATCCCGTGAAAAAGATATGTTTACATCAACTACTTCTATAGGACCTCACCGTGATGATATAAATTTTAAAATAAATGACATTTCTGCAAGAAACTACGGTTCGCAGGGGCAAAAGCGCAGTGTTGCACTTTCGCTTAAACTCGCCGGTGCCGAAGTTATAAAAGAGATAAGCGGTGAATACCCTATTTGTTTGCTTGACGATGTAATGAGCGAGCTTGACGAAAAAAGGCAAAATTATATTTTAAATCATATTAGAAATTGGCAGTCTTTTATAACTTGTTGTGATACCTCTAATATAAAAAATTTAAAAGAGGGAAAAATTATAAAAATTAAAAACGGCGAGGTAGTGTAATGTATATACATTTAGGAAATAATATTATGTTACCTACAAATGAAATTATAGGAATTTTTGATTTAGAAAATGCTTCTATATCAAAAAGAACAAGAGATTTTTTGGCAAAGGCAGAAAAAGAAGGCAAAGTTGTAACAATAAGTTACGATTTGCCGCGATCTTTTGTTATTGCAGGAAAAAATCGTGATGATATAAAAGTATATATATCACAAATTTCATCATCAACCTTGCTTAAACGCACAGGATATATAGATTCTCTATAAAAATAAAAGGAGATTAAAAATGAGCGAAGAACTAAATTTACCTGTTACCGAAAAATATGACGAATCATCTATACAGGTACTTGAAGGACTTGAAGCCGTAAGAAAGCGCCCCGGTATGTACATAGGTTCTACAGGCGAGCGCGGTCTGCATCATCTGGTTTACGAAATTGTTGATAATTCTATAGATGAAGCATTGGCAGGCTATTGTACAAAAATAGAAGTCGAAATTTTAGATGACGGTATTATTCGTGTTTGCGATAACGGTCGTGGTATACCTGTAGGTATAAATCCTCAAAAAGGAATTCCTACAGTTACGGTTGTATTTACCATTCTTCACGCTGGCGGTAAATTCGGCGGCGGCGGATACAAAGTATCGGGCGGTCTGCACGGCGTTGGCGCCTCGGTTGTTAACGCGCTTTCAAACTGGCTTGAGGTTGAGGTTCGCGACGGAGAGCATATTTATAAACAGCGTTACGAAAAAGGTATTATTAAGTCCGACCTTGAAATAATAGGCGATACAACCGAAAAAGGAACCACCGTTACCTTTAAACCCGACCCCACAATTTTTACCGACACTACAACCTACGATTATGAAATTTTGCTTTCCCGTCTTCGTGAGCAGGCATTCTTAAACGCGGGTATCCGCATTGTTCTTACCGACAAACGCACCGATTCTCCAACCAAAGACAAGAGTGATGATTTGTGCTTTGAGGGCGGAATAAAATCTTATGTAGAATATCTGTTGGCAGGTATAAAAAAAGAAAGCCTTATAAAAGATGTTATATATCTTTCGGGTTCAAAGGGCGACGAAACCGCAGAAATTGCGCTTTTGTGGTCTACCGCTTACGATAACAAGGTTCTCTCTTTTGCAAATACTCTGCACACAATTGACGGCGGTACTCATGAACAGGCGTTTCGCCAAACCGTTACACGCGTTGTAAATAAATACGCGCACGATTTTAAAAAGATTAAAGAATCTACCGACAATCTTAAATCTGACGATATTATGGAAGGCTTGGTAGCCGTAGTATCGGTTAAGCTTGCCGATGCACAGTTTGAAAGCCAAACAAAAGCAAAGCTCGGTAACACATCAATCGGTCAGTTGGTACGCGATATTGTAGGCGATCAGCTTTACAAGCATTTTGAAGAAAATCCCGATGATTCAAAAATTGTTATTGAAAAGGCAATAGCCGCTTCAAATGCGCGCGAGGCAGCTCAAAAAGCACGCGAGGCATCACGAAACAAAGCCGGCATAGGCAACAGAACCCGTATGCCCGAAAAATTAAAGGACTGCATTTCAAATGATGCTACAAAAACCGAAATCTTTATAGTTGAGGGTGACTCGGCAGGCGGTAGTGCGGTAGAAGGCAGAAACTCTACTTATCAGGCAATACTTCCTCTTTGGGGTAAAATGCTTAATGTTGAAAAAGCAAGAGAAGATAAGGTTTACGGAAATGACAAACTTACCCCTGTTATAGTTGCACTTGGTACAGGTATCGGCGAAAACTTTGATATTACAAAGCTTCGTTATGACAAAATTGTTATTATGGCCGATGCCGATGTCGATGGCTCGCACATACGCACACTACTTCTTACATTCTTCTTCCGTTATATGCCTCAGCTTATTGAAGAAGGTCATATTTATTTGGCACAACCGCCGCTGTTCCGAGTTTCAAAGGGCAAGCAGCATTTTGACGCTTTTACCGAAGAAGATCGAGATATGTATAAAGAACAGCTCGGCGGCAACAATGTTGATATTCAGCGCTATAAAGGTCTTGGTGAAATGAACCCCGATCAGCTTTGGGAAACCACACTTGACCCTGAACGCAGAACATTTTTACAAGTTACAATGGCTGACGCCGCTTTGGCAGATGAAACCTTTACCATGCTTATGGGCGAAGATGTCGAGCCAAGAAAAGTGTTTATAGAAGAAAATGCAATTTTTGCAACCGATTTGGATATTTAAGGGAAGGGAGAGATAAAAAATGGCTAAACAAGAAAAGGTTCATTGGCCCAGCAGCG
>JBJFGD010000278.1:0-1843 GCA_051892355.1 Acutalibacteraceae bacterium
GTACGGGCTGCGGCATAATTGCCTTTTTGATGCTGCGTGACGGCAAATGCGACACGGCATACGGTGTCGATATTTCACCCGAAGCAATTACACTTGCTAAAATGACAAAAAAAGAGTATAATTTTAGCCGATTTATACCTGTTTTGTCTGATTTAAAAGATTTAAAGGGAAAGGTGCCGTTTGGCTGTCATACGCTTGTAACCTGCAATCCGCCTTACAAGGCACCAAGCGCAGGTATTAAAAATCCCGATGGGGTAAAAAGCGTTGCCCGTCATGAGGTTGAGTGCACACTTGAAGATATTATTGCCGTAGGGGCAAAGCTTCTTCAAACGGGCGGCAGATTTTGTGTCTGCCACCGACCTGAACGCATGGCCGAGCTTATGTCGCTTATGCGTGATTATAAGGTAGAGCCTAAACGCTTGCGGCTTGTATGCCAACGAGTAGGGCAGGCGCCTTGGCTTGTGTTGGTTGAGGGCAGGCGTTGCGGCAATACGGGGCTTACTATTGAGCCGCCGCTTTATATTGAGGACGGTGCAGGTAATTTTTCTGATGAGATGATAAAAATTTACGGCAGTTATAAGGAGGCGTACTTAAAATGACAGGCAAACTTTATGTTGTGGGTACGCCGATAGGCAATCTTGAAGATTTTTCACCTAGGGCTCGGCGCATTTTATCAGAAGTTGATTTTATTGCGGCCGAAGATACGCGCGTTACCGTAAAATTGCTTAATCATTTTGAAATCAGCAAACCTATGGTAGCTTATTTTGAGCACAACAAAAAAGAACGCGGCAATGTGGTTATAGATAGAATACTTGGCGGCGAAAATTGCGCGCTTGTTACCGATGCAGGCATGCCTGCAATATCTGACCCCGGTGAAGATTTAGTTCGCGAGTGCTTTGAAAACGGTATCGAGGTTGAATCAGTACCCGGGCCTACCGCATTCGCTACAGCGCTTGCCGTTTCAGGTATGCCCAGCGGCAGATTTTGTTTTGAAGGTTTTTTGTCGGTAAACAAACCAAGCCGAATGAAACACCTTGAAGAGGTAAAAAATGAACGCCGCACTATGATTTTTTATGAAGCGCCGCACAAACTTTTACGCACGCTTACCGATATGCTTGAAATTTTCGGTGATCGAAAAATAGCTATAGTGCGTGAGCTTACTAAAATACACGAAACGGTAATGCACGCAACCTTTAGCGAGGCTGTCGAGTATTATAAAGAGAACGAACCTCGCGGAGAGTATGTTTTGATTATTGAGGGCGCACAAGAAAAAAGCGTCAACTACACATTAGACGATGCGTTAAAGCTTGCTAAAGAACTTGTCAAAAGCGGGCTTTCGACATCTGCGGCTGCTAAAGAAGCCGCACAAACTACAGGAATAAAAAAGAGCGAAATATATAAGGCTATGCTGTAAAATATGGGGAAAACCGACTCTTAAAAAGAAGTTGCAATATCAGTAAAAGTGTGGGAGTTAAAAATGAAAGAAAACGAAAGCTACAATTTTAATTTTGATGACAAATATGAGGAAATTATTGCGGCATTACAAAGCAAACAAGACGAATATGATGATATAGTATCTGATTCAAGCTTAAAAAGTACAAGCTCAAATGGCAGATATAAAAAGAAAAAACATGGCAGGTTTGAAAAAATAAAGGATTGGTGGAAACGCCTTACCAAAGGTAAAAAAGCCGCGCTCATAAGCGTTACCTCTGTTGTTTTGGTAATTGCCATATTGCTTGGCTGGTTCTTCATATATTTTAAATATAATTATAATTCTATAACAACCAATCCTGAAGAGCTGGGCTTTTCGGGTGTTATAGATAAAAATGTTATAAATGTTGCT
>JBJFGD010000279.1:0-7372 GCA_051892355.1 Acutalibacteraceae bacterium
TAATCGCGGTCTTACACTTGAACAGCGTATAATTAAAAGAACTTTAGATATTTTGCTATCAGCAATAGGTATTATTATTACGAGTCCTATTATGTTGATTTGCGCAATCGCTATAAAGCTTGATGACGGCGGCCCTGTATTTTTTAAACAAAACCGTATTACAATAAACGGTAAAATTTTTAATATATTAAAATTTCGCTCTATGGTTGTAGATGCAGACAAAGACGGAGCAAAAAAAGCCGTTAATAATGATGACCGCATTACGCGTGTTGGCAGGGTTATACGCGCTTGCCGTATGGATGAATTGCCGCAGTTGTTTAATATACTTTTCGGTGATATGTCGCTTGTAGGGCCAAGACCCGAAAGAATTGAAAATGTTTACGAATATTCAAATAAATATCCCGAATTTGAGCTTCGGCATCGCGTAAAGGCAGGTCTTACAGGTTTTGCACAGCTTTACGGCAAATATAACACTTCTCCTGAAGACAAGCTTCATATGGATTTAATTTATGTAGAAACATATTCGCTTTTGCTTGATATAAAACTTTTGATACTTACCTTTAAAGTGTTATTTATGCGTGAGAGTACCGAGGGTTTTAACAATGAAGCAAATCAAAACGCACGCGCTTCAAAATCTTTAAAAAAAGAAAGTGAGAAAGAAACATGAGTTTTGACGCAACACTTGTAGTAATGGCAGCAGGAATGGGCAGCCGTTTCGGCGGGCTTAAACAGATAGAGCCTATAGGACCGGGTGGACAGGCTATAATTGATTTTTCGGTTTATGATGCTTTAGCCGCGGGCTTTAACAAGGTAGTATTTATTATTAAACATGAAATTGAAAAAGAGTTTAAAGAGATTGTAGGCAGCAGAATAGAAAAAATGATAGATGTTGAATATGCTTTTCAAGAACTTGATATGTTGCCTAATGGTTTTGTTTGCCCCAAAGACCGACAAAAGCCTTGGGGAACTGCGCACGCGATTTATTGTTGCCGTGATATTGTTAAAACGCCTTTTGCCGTTATTAATGCAGATGATTATTATGGTAAGAGTGCTTATAAAAAGATATATGAACATCTTAAAAAGCAAAAAGGCGATTACTGTATGGTAGGCTTTCGTCTTGAAAACACACTTACAGAAAACGGAACAGTATCACGCGGTATTTGTGATGTTGAAAACGGTATTCTTAAATCTGTTACCGAACGCACTAAAATTATTGATTGCAAATATACCGAAGATGATAAAATTTGGACCGAGCTTCCGCCCGATTGCATAGTTTCTATGAATATGTGGGGTTTTACACCCGATATTTTTGCCCACATTGAAAATGACCTTAATGAGTTTTTTAAAGAAAAAATAAATGTACCAAAGGTTGAGTATTATCTGCCCAAAATCGTATCTAATGTTATAGAACGCGGTATAAAAGATGTTTCTGTTCTTGTGGCAGAAGATCGTTGGTACGGAGTTACATATAAAGAAGATAAAGAAGGCGTTGTAAACGCTCTTTCTAAAAAAATTGATAACGGTGAATATAAGGGATTTTAGTTATGAAAAAAAAGTTGAATTCAAAATTAATTATAATAATTGCAGCTTCGGTTTTAGCTATTGCTTTAATTGCAATATTAATTGCCGTTATTTTAAATAAATCAGGTGATGCAACCGTTTCTTTCGGAAGCAAAAAAGCCATCGCAGGCGACACGGTTGAAATGCCTTTTTCTATAGATAAAAATCCCGGTATATGGGGCGGTCAGATTATTTTAAATTATGATTCTGATGCTTTAAGTTTTGTATCATGTTCAAATGGTGATGTCTTTGATGAATGTGAAGTAAATGATGATAACGGTTCGTTAGTTATTTTAGTAAATCAGGCAGAACTTGAAGACACCGATAAAAACGGTGTGGTTGCTACAGTTAGTTTTAAAGTTAAAGTCAGTGCCGATAAGGGTGATTATGACATAACTTTTGACAGCGAAACTAATTTCTGCAATGCTACCGAAGTTATGGTTGAGCCAATACTTGAAAAAGGAACTATTACAGTAAAATAAATTTTATTAAAAGTTTGTACGTTTTTGCATATGAACTTTTAATTTTTTAGTCATCATTTTTATTATGCTCGTCGCATATATTTTGTTATGTAAAATAAAGAAAGGCGAGATAAAAATGAAAGACTATCACCCCGAAGGTATGCTTTTAAACACAGAGGAAAACAAAAAATACATGCAAAGTGCTTCATCACTTGTAACGGCACAAATGCTTGAAATAATACTTGAGGCTGTAGTAATAATGTGTGATTCTGAACATAATCTTATAGTTGACCTCGGTGTTATGAAAGGTATAATTCCCCGAGCAGAGGGGGCAATCGGCATTAGTGAGGGCACTACGCGCGATATAGCTTTAATATCAAGAGTGGGAAAACCCGTTTGCTTTATGGTGACAGATTTTGCCACTGATTCAAACGGCAAAATGTATGCGATGCTTTCGCGCCGTGCCGCACAGGAAAAATGCCGCGATTACATATTAAATGTTAAAACTGTCGGTGATATTATTGATGCAAAAATCACTCATCTTGAAAACTTTGGCGCTTTTTGCGATATAGGCTGCGGCAATGTGGCGCTGTTGCCTATAGATGCAATTTCAGTATCGCGAATTTCTCACCCTAAAGACCGCTTTCAAGTGGGCGATAGAATTAGAGCCATAATAAAGAGTATTGACGGCGATAAAAAAATCACGCTTTCTCACAAAGAACTTTTAGGTACATGGGCTCAAAATGCCGCCGATTTTTCACAGGGGCAGACAGTTTCGGGCATTGTACGCAGTATAGAAGACTATGGAATTTTTATAGAGCTTTCAGCAAATCTTGCAGGCCTTGCCGAACCTAAAGAAGGGGTATATGTAGGGCAGTCTGCGAGTGTGTATATCAAAAGTATAATACCCGAAAAAATGAAAATTAAGCTTATAATAATTGATAGTTTTGATATGCCTTATGAAAACAGATGTAAATATTTTTATACAGACAATCACATAACAGATTTTATATATTCACCGCCTGAATGTTATAAAAAAATAAGCACACATTTTTAAATAACCGTTGATTTTAAAAACGCAATGGGGTATAATATTTCTCGGTGATGAAAATGTCAGAAAATTGTAACGGCAATTGCTCATCTTGCAGCAGCGATTGCTCTTCAAGAAAACAAGAAAGTCTTATAGAACCCACAGGTGAATTCAACAATATTAAGCATGTTGTAGCTGTTGTAAGCGGTAAAGGCGGCGTAGGTAAATCTATGGTGACCTCGCTTTTAGCAACGCTTATGAGTAAAAAAGGCTATAAGGTTGGCATACTTGATGCAGATATTACAGGCCCGTCAATACCTAAATCTTTCGGTATTATGGGTAACGCTATGCAAAATGAACTTGGTATTTTGCCTGCCGAAACAAAGAATGGTATCAAGATTATGTCGGTTAATATGCTTCTTAAAGAAAATGACGCTCCGGTAGTATGGCGCGGCCCCGTAATTGCAGGCGCTGTAAAGCAGTTCTGGCAAGATGTTGTTTGGGGCGACCTTGACTATTTATTTATCGACTGCCCACCGGGTACAGGCGATGTACCTCTTACTGTATTTCAAACTATTCCGCTTGATGGCGTTATTATGGTAACATCTCCTCAAGATTTGGTTTCTCTTATTGTTAAAAAGGCCTATAATATGGCAAAGATGATGAATATAAACATCATCGGTCTTGTAGAAAATATGAGTTATGTAAAATGCCCTGATTGCGGCAAGTGCTTCAGCGTGTTTGGCGGTGGCAGTGATGATATTGCACAAGAGCTTAACATCGATTTGCTCGGTAAATTACCGATTGATGTGTCGCTTACTCAAATGGTTGATAACGGCTGTATTGAGCATTTTAGTGAAGATTATCTTGATAAAGCCGTATCAAAATTAGAAAGTTTAAATAATTGATAAATTTTAGGGTCGATGACGGCATCGGCCCTTATGTTTTGGTGAAAAATATGAGAATGCGAAAAAAGAAAAATTTAAATGAACGACTGGGTGCAGTCAGCGATTATCTTTATATAAGTGAAAGCGAAGACCGTAATTTTAATACTGCAATTAACGATAAAGATTATATTGATTTTGATAAGTGGTTCACCTCGTCACAGCCGCTTTATCTTGAAGTCGGTTGCGGAAAGGGCAGATTTGCCTGTGAATATGCCGCCGCGCACCCTGAAATCAATTTGATTGCGGTAGAAAAAGAAGCAAATGTTATCGTTTCTGCCTGTGAACTGGCAAAAAGTATGAATCTTAAAAATGTTAGGTTTATAAAATGCTCTGCCGAATATATAGAAAGGCACATAAAGCCTGCAAGTATTGGGCGTATTTTTCTTAATTTTTCCTGTCCTTTTCCAAAAAACAAATATGCTTCGCACCGTCTTACGCACAAAAATTTTCTTGAAATATACAAGCGTATTATTAAAAAGGACGCCGAAATACATCAAAAAACCGATAATATGCATTTCTTTGAATTTTCACTCGAACAGTTTTCAAACAGCGGTTTTGCTTTTAAAAATATATCGCTCGATTTGCATAACAGTGATTTTGAAGGCAATATTATGACCGAGTACGAGCAAAAATTTGTATCGCAGTGTTTGCCTATTTACAGACTGGAAGCATATTTAAAATAATAAATGGGGCACAGTAATAAAAAAACTGTGTCCCATTTTTTGCCCCTAAACGAAAATTTCGAGGGCAGGTTGTGCTTATTCGAGTCCTAATGCCTCAAGCGGAGAAATTAAATTTCCGTCTGATAATACTTCAATATGGATATGCGGGTTGTCGGCACATTCGCTTGGTATATCGCCTGAAGTGCCTATTACATCGCCTGTGGCAACCTTGGCGTTTTCTTTTACATTTATGCTGCCCATACCGCAATATTTAACGGTTATTCCTCCTGAATGTTCAATTGTTATTATTTTACCATATTGTGCATCTTCAACGACTGATTTAACTGTGCCGGTGCTAACGGCTTTAATATCGCTGCCGCTATCACACAAAATATCTACTCCGGTGTGAAGCCGCATATCACCATAGGTTGCCGAATACTGTAGCGCGGTGTCGCTGTATCCTTTAGCAATATTGCCTTGTGTTGGCAATACATATGTTATCTTTTCTTCTATTGGTTCTTGTTGTGTGTCGGTTTCTTCTTCGGTATAAGGAACATCGCTTACACTTTCATTTACACCTGTAACTGTTTCGCTTTGTGATACATTGGGTGTTTCAGCGTTACTATTATATGCGATGTCGTTATCTTTATATTCTTGCTGTGATGATTCTGGTTTTGATGACGGTGTTTCGGTTACGGTGTTATTTCGTGATAAAGCAAACCACGCTACAGCACCTACCGCTATAAGCGCGCATGCGACTATTGCAATAATACCTGTAGTGCCTATTGATTGTGTAAATTTTGAAGATTTATAATATTTCATTTGAAATTTAGCTCCTTTCGTTTTCAAAATTAGTATTGTCATAAAATTTTAAACATATTCTAAAAAAATGTTAAAAATGTGTTCATAAAAATGATAAAAAGTCGTTGTATTATATGCTTGTACCAAACAAAAGGGAGCCGCACCCTTATTGGTACATCGCAACAATAGTTGCGATTCTCTCCTCAAACCCCTTAAAAGCGAAGAAGAGTCGTGTTATGCATGGCTCTTTTTCGTTTTTTTATATAATCTTTTTTGTCTTGAAAAGCATAAAAAAATGTGATAAAATTTTTATGCTTTTATATGACTATGAAAAATACAGATAAGAGGATATAAAATGGCACAAAAATATGATGTTGTAATTATAGGCGGCGGTGCAGCGGGTATGTGCGCTGCAATCAATATTAAAATGCGTAACCGCAGTATAAGTGTCGCTATACTTGAGCAACTGCCACGCGTTGGTAAAAAGCTTATTACCACAGGCAACGGCAGATGTAATATAAGTAATATGAATATAAATCTTGACCGTTATCACGGTGAGAATGTTACTTTTGCAGACTATGCGCTGCAAAACTTTGATAATTGCCGTGCAGAAGATTTTTTTACAAAAATCGGTGTGATTTTTACTTATGATGAAACGGGCAGGGCATATCCTTATTCATTACAAGCATCTTCGGTTGTTGATGCAATGCGTTTTTCACTTGATGAATTAGGTGTTGATGTTTTTTGCGAAACAAAAGTTAAAACCTATAAAAAACAAAACAAAATGTTTACTGCAATTACTGATAAAGGTGATTTTGTTGGCAAAAATCTTATTATAGCAACAGGTCTTTATTCCGGCGGTGAAAAGCTTGGCAGTAACGGAAGTATGCTTAAAATACTAAAAAATACGGGATATAAGACAGTAAAATTAACTCCTGCAATCGTACAGGTCAAAACAGAAAATACAGTTGTTCGTTCTTTAAAAGGTATGAAGGTCAATGCAGATGCCATGATTACTATAAACGGGCAAGCGGTACGACATGAATTTGGAGAAGTGCTGTTTTGCGAATACGGATTATCAGGCCCGCCTATAATGCAGATTTCACGCGAGGTTGAAAGACAGTCGGGTGATAAAAATATTATCCTCGACATTATGCCTGAATATACTTTTTCTGATGTCTGTGATATGTTGAATTTTAGAGTGACAGCTCTTACAAACCGAAATTTAGATGAATTTTTAACAGGTATGCTAAATAAACGGGTTGGTCAGGCAGTTATTAAATTATGCGGACTAAAAATGAATGATAGTGTATCGGTACTTAAAAGCACAGATATAAAGCAAATTGCTTCTGTAATTAAGGGTATGAAATTTAAAGTTATAGCCACTACGGGTTTTGAAAATTCACAGGTTACGGCAGGCGGGCTTGATACCGCACAGTTTTATCCGCAAAGTATGGAGTCTCGCATTGAAAAAGGTCTTTACTGTATAGGTGAGATTTTAGATATAGACGGCGATTGCGGAGGTTTCAATCTGCAATGGTCGTGGTCTAGTGCAATGTGTG
The DNA here is from genome assembly GCA_051892355.1 of Acutalibacteraceae bacterium. GTDB lineage: Bacteria > Bacillota > Clostridia > Oscillospirales > Acutalibacteraceae > UBA737. Next base: position 7,024 of record JBJFGD010000279.1, read on the forward strand.
CCGCAGATGCTGTATGTAAGAATTTTGGTGTTTAATGTATGATAATTATAAATAACATAAAACTGCCTTTAAGCACTGATTTTTCAGATATTTTAGGTATTCTTGCAAATAAACTGAAAATAAATATACAAGATATAATATCGGCAGAACTTTACAGAAAATCAGTTGATGCCCGCGATAAACGAGATGTTCATTTTTGTGTGTCAATAGTCGCTGAAATTAAAAATGAAAATAAAATTTTAAAGAAAAACAAAAATGCGTCTGTTTACAGCAAAAAAGAATATGTTTGGCAAAAAATAAGTTCTGATATACGGCCTGTGGTTGTAGGTTTTGGCCCTTCGGGTATTTT
>JBJFGD010000280.1:0-1833 GCA_051892355.1 Acutalibacteraceae bacterium
GAACCCTTTGACTGCATTACCTCAATGTAGTCATCAATAAGCAGATACGCTGCAGCTGCTACTGCGAAAAGCAAAAGTGCTATCGCTGTAAGCAATACAAATATTGAGTATTCAATACTTGTTACACCAAGCTTTGTAGTAAGCGGACGGGCATCAACAAACTTGGTAGCATCGCTTAACGCGATAACCAACATATAAATGCCTGTACCCAAACCTACTGCGGGTGCAAAATAGCGTACTTTTTTTGACTTGAATGAGAAAATGCTTAAAACAAGTCCTATTACGGTAAGCCAGAAGCAGAAAAGAATATCTGCCGATCTTGCCATATCGTACTCTGTGCCTGCAACCTCTAACTTGCTGCCGAAACCTAATGCCGCACCAACAGCATTAACTTCACCTGCAGTAGTAGTTATTGTTGCAAAATTCATGAAAAAGAGTACTAAAGAAACAACTGCGAGGATAACCGAAAGAATCTGACAGATTCTATTGACAGTTTTCATAATATTACCCTCCTTACTTTGTTTCCTTATGCAAGGTGTGCTTTCTGCAGAACCTGCAATACTTGTTCATCTCAAGCCTATCAGGGTCATTTTTCTTGTTTTTCATTGTGTTGTAGTTGCGTTGCTTGCATTCTGTACAAGCGAGTGTAATTTTTACTCTCATAACGGCACCTCCCGCTTTACGGAAATATTTTTTTCTTCTTTTTAACACTTCAAAAGAAGAATGCCTCCCTCATTACAGCGTCACTTCACACTGTACCAAAAGGCATATATTGCATACCTTTGGAAAGCACTATACAGTATATTGTGAAACTGCGTTGATAAGGCTAAAAAAGCCTTGCAGAGGTGATAATATTGTATCACAAACCTTCTGCAAGGTCAAGCATTTTTTAATGAACAAAACAAAATTTTAAAATTAGAGCAACTGCTGCTAAAGCATTATTTATGATATGTTCCGCCTTCGCTGATTTTAAACGCGCGGTAAATTTGTTCAAGGCACATCACCCTGAAAAGCTGATGCGGAAATGTCATTTCTGACAACGAAAGTTTTAAATCGGCTTTTTGTTTTATAACATCGCTCATACCGTAAGAACTGCCTATTATAAAACACATATTTTTTCCGCTGTCGGTTTTTTGAGCAACAAATTCTGAAAACTGTTCGCTAGACATACTCTTTCCCTCTACGCAAAGCGCCGTAACAAACGCGCCGCACGGTATACGCTTTTCTATTAAATCAGCCTCTTTTTGTAAAGCTATATCTATTTCGCTTTTCGACGGCTTTTCAGGCAAAGCAAGAGGTGTAATTTCAATTATATTAAGTTTACAATAGCGCGATAGACGCTTGCTGTATTCATCTACTGCGTCACGCAAATACTTTTCTTTGAGCTTTCCCAAAGCAATAAGTGTTACTTTAATCAAAATACCGTCACCCCAACCGTTTTTGGTTTTGCTATTTGCAAAATATAGTCATGGCCGTCTTTTGCACCAATACTTACAAGTGTTGCTCTTGCTGCCGATTGCGCCAAAAACGCAGTATTATTTTGCTGACTTAAATGCCCTAAAACTATGCGTGTTGTTCCGCTTTTTAAAAGTGCGGGCAATTCTGCCGCACAGGCATTGTTTGAAAGGTGCCCCAATTCTGACATTATACGAAGTTTGAGATTTGCAGGGTAAGGCCCCCGCTTTAGCATTTCAACATCGTGATTAGACTCAATAAGCACAGCGCTGCAACCGCAAAGTGAATTTCGCACACTGTCGGTCATTATACCAAGATCGGTACAAACGGCAACCCGTCTGCCGTCGGGCAAGGTTATCACATAACCGCCGCTGCCCG
>JBJFGD010000281.1:0-7320 GCA_051892355.1 Acutalibacteraceae bacterium
AAGCAGGTTCTTCATCTGCTGCAAGTCTTGGCGAAGTTATCGCAACACATGTAATACCCAGACCTCACGGTGATGTAGAAAAGATACTTCCATCACTTAAGTAATTAGTTTTAAATTATTTTAATTTATAAAAATTTTTTAGGAGGAAATACAAATGGCACTTGAAGCATTAGGTATGGTAGAAACCCGCGGTCTTGTAGCAGCAATTGAAGCTGCCGATGCAATGGTAAAGGCTGCAAATGTTGAACTCATCGGAACCGAGAAAATCGGTTCAGGTCTCGTATCCGTAATGGTACGCGGCGATGTAGGCGCAGTAAACGCTGCCGTAGAAGCAGGTTCTTCATCTGCTGCAAGTCTTGGCGAAGTTATCGCAACACATGTAATCCCAAGACCTCACAGCGATGTTGAAAAAATTCTTCCCTCATTGAAGTAATTAATTTTTAGGGGAAGAGAAGTTAATTTCTCTTCCCCAAGGCCTTCGGGCCAACCTATCAGAAAGGGACTGTTATAATGATAGTAGGAAAGGTAGTAGGAACTATTGTTTCCACCCGCAAAAACGAAAAACTTGTCGGCTCAAAGTTTATGGTTATAGAGCCACTTGAAAAGCTTGGTGATCCCAAGTCAAAAATTGTAGCGATTGACAATGTTGGCGCAGGTATAGGCGAAATTGTTCTTGTTGCTACAGGTTCTGCTGCAAGAATAGGTTGCGATATGCAGAATGCCCCTGTAGATGCCGCGATTGTCGGCATTGTAGATAATGGAATAGGTTTACCGGAGTTGTAATAATAAATGGAACTTAAAGAACTTCAGGGCATATTAAAAGATAACGGAATTGTCGGTGCCGGCGGTGCGGGTTTTCCAACCTATGCAAAGCTCAGCGAAAATGCTGATACGATAATCCTTAACTGTGCTGAGTGTGAGCCGTTGTTAAAACTTCATAGACATGTATTACAAACTCACCCTCAAGAAATATTAGAAGCCCTTTATTTAATTTCGAAAACAGTAAACGCTAAAAAGGTATATGTTGCCATCAAAAAGTCTTATGTTCAGACCGAAGAGGCGATAAAACCGTATTTAGAGTTTTTTCCTAATATAGAAATAAGCAAATTACCCGATATATATCCGGCAGGTGATGAGGTAATCCTTACATACGAAGTCACAGGTCGAGTAGTACCCCCGGGAGCTATACCGCTGTCGGTTGGCGTTACCGTTCTTAATGTTGAAACGGTTTATAATCTTTACCGTGCAATGAACGGCAGACCCGTAACCCGTAAATATGTTACAATAGCGGGCGAGGTAGAAACCCCCGTTACTGTTCGTGTGCCGATAGGTGTTACCGTTGGTGAGATTTTACCGCTCGCAGGTAAGATTACAACCGATGACCCTGCGTTTATAATGGGTGGACCAATGATGGGCAGTCTTGGCTCTCGCGCCAATATTATCACAAAAACTACAAATGCCGTATTGGTACTGCCCTCAAGTCATCCTCTTATAAGAAAAAGACAGAGCAAGACTTTTATTGATATGAAACGCGCAATGGCGGCGTGCTGTCAGTGCAGTTACTGCACAAGTCTTTGTTCACGCAATTTGTTGGGTCACCCAATAAATCCATCTGAATTTATGCGTGTTGCATCGAATGGAATTACAAATGATGCAAAACTTTATTTAGATGCTATGTATTGTTCGGGATGCGGACTTTGTGAGCTTTATTCTTGCGTGCAAAATCTTTCACCCCGCACATTACTTGCCGCTTGTAAAGGCGAACTTCGTAAAGCAGGTGTAAAACCTACGGTTTACACCGAGCAACCTGAAGCACGCCCCGAGCGCCCGCTTCGTCAAGTACCTATGGCAAGACTTACAAGCCGTTTAGGTATCAAAAAGTATAATAGGCCTGACGAAGTAATCGTAGCAGTACCCGATTTTAAAAAGGTAACGGTTTTGCTTTCTCAACATATAGGAAGTCCGAGCGTACCGATTGTTAAAAAAGGTGATATTGTTACAGAAAAACAACTTATCGCAACACCGGGTGAAGGATTAAGCGTTGCCCTTCATTCGCCTGTAAACGGCAAGGTAACCGCAGTAGGTAAAACTGCTATAATTATTGAAAAACAATAGGAGTAGGCCATGAAAAAAGCACTTGCAATGGTTGAATATAAAACAGTGTCGTCGGGTATGCAGGCGGCTGATATAATGGTAAAGACCGCCGAGGTCGAAGTTATTGAAGCAACTACTGTGTGCCCGGGCAAATATATGGTATTAATAAGCGGAGATTTAAGTGCAGTTCGCGCATCGGTTGATGCAGCTGCTGTTCACTTTCCCGATATGCTTATAGATAAGTTTGTCTTGGGTAATCCGCATGAGAGTATTTTTACAGCACTCTATGGTACAACCGATGTTGGCTCACCTAATGCACTCGGTGTACTTGAAACATTTTCTTCAAGTGCTGCAATAGTAGCCGCAGATATAGCGGCAAAAACCTCGCTTGTAGAGCTTATAGAGTTACGCTTGTCACGCGGTATGTGCGGAAAATCGTATTTACTGCTTACAGGTGAAATTGCCGCAGTTCAGGCAGCAATTGATAAGGCTAAAGCCGGAGCCGGTGAGTCGGGTATGTTCTTAGACAGCGCAGTTATTCCTCATCCCGACCCAAAATTGTGGCACAGTATTTTATAATAATTTAATTTTTTAGAAAGAGAGAACTGTTAAAATGCTCGCAATAGAACGACGTAATGCAATTCTTTCAAAACTTTATTTAGACGGTAAGGTTATAGTTTCAGAATTAAGCACTGAATTTGATGTTACCGAAGAAACCATTCGCCGAGACCTTGAAAAGTTAGACAAAGAAGGATTGGTTAAAAAGACTTATGGCGGTGCAGTGCTTGTACAGAACTTTAGCACCGATTTACCGCACAGCGTGCGAAAGCGGGCAAATGTTGAAGCAAAACAGACAATTGCCGAAAAGATAAGTCATATGATATCTGACGGCGACTGCATTATGATAGATTCAAGCTCAACTGTACTTTATCTATTACCTTTTATAAAAAATTTAAAAAATATTACTCTTATAACAAATTCGGTTGAAGCGCTTATTGAATTGTCTGATAAAGATGATTGGAATATTTTTTCAACCGGCGGTAAGTTAAAGCGGGGTTCGCTGTCACTTGTAGGTCCGTCAGCTGAAAAAATGATTTGCGGTTTTCATGTTGACTATGCAATATGTTCGGCAAAAGGTATTGACCTTAATATGGGAATCACCGATTCAAATGAAAAGGATTCGGAAATTAAGCAAGAGATTTTTGCTTCAGCAGAGCATAAGGTGCTCGCTGTAGACAGTACAAAATTTGACAAGATTTCTTTAATAAAGGTATGCGATATTACAAATGTCGATACAATTGTTACAGAAAGCGAACCCTCATCAAATTGGGTTGAATATCTTAAAAGTGTTAATGTAAATCTTATATATTAGTTTTTAAAGTTTTAAAGGAGTGGTTAAATTGTCAAGAAATATAACCGAGGCTGAAATACGCGAAGTAGTAAGTCAGGTACTTAATAAGGTGGCTGCTGCCCCGTCTGCAACATTTGACAGCACACAGTACGCCGGCAGAAAATTTATCGGTGTGTTTGATGATATGAATGATGCTATCAATGCGGCACAGGCAGGCTATAAGACTGTGCGTGCAATGTCGGTTGAACAAAGAGAAAAAATAATCACCGAAATTCGCCGTCTTACCCGTGCCGAGGCACAAATAATGGCAGAGATGGGTGTTAAAGAAACAGGCATGGGAAGAGTAGAGCATAAAAGAGCAAAACATCTGCTTGTTGCTGATAAAACTCCCGGTACAGAAGATATAGTTTCAGCCGCAAAAACGGGTGATCACGGTTTAACACTTATTGAAATGGCACCGTTTGGTGTTGTAGGTGCAATAACACCCAGCACAAACCCCAGCGAAACAGTAATATGCAACAGCATCGGTATGATAGCCGCCGGTAACGGAGTTGTGTTTAACCCGCACCCAAACGCTATTGCAACTTCAAACTATGCGGTTGACCTCGTAAACCGCGCTTGCAAAGCAGCAGGCGGTCCTAATATACTTGTTTGTTCAATGAAAAAGCCCACTATGGAATCAGCCGCTGTTATGCAATCACATCCGCTTATTCGTTTGCTTGTATGCACAGGCGGCCCCGGTGTTGTAAAAGCAGTGCTTTCTTCGGGTAAAAAGGCTATTGGTGCAGGTGCCGGTAATCCGCCTGTTATTGTTGACGATACCGCTGACATTCAAAAAGCAGGTAAAGATATAATTGACGGTTGTACTTTTGATAACAACCTACCCTGTATTGCAGAAAAAGAGGTATTCGCTTTCAGAAATATTGCCGATGAGCTTATATCGGTAATGCTCAAAAACGGTGCTTATATGATAGATGCCGATCAGGCAAACCGCCTGGCAAAAATTGTTCTTGTTGATAAGACCGATAAAAAAGGTAATACACGCAAAATTGTTAACCGTGAATGTGTAGGCCGTGATGCAAAGGTTATTTTGCAAAAAATCGGTGTTAATGTAAGTGATGATATTCGTTGTATTATATGCGAAACCGATTTTAACCATCCGTTTGTTCAACAAGAGCTTATGATGCCTATTCTTCCTATAGTTCGTGTTGATAATATTGATGAAGCTATCGATTTGGCTGTTAAGGCAGAGCACGGCAACCGCCACACTGCGCATATGCACTCTAAAAATGTTGACAATCTCTCTAACTTTGCTAAAGCGGTTGAAACTACAATATTTGTTAAAAACGCTCCGTCATATGCAGGCATAGGCTTTGGCGGCGAGGGGCATACAACCTTTACAATAGCAGGTCCTACAGGCGAGGGTATTACTTCGGCTCGCAGCTTTACACGCCTGCGCCGCTGCGTAATGGCAGAAAATTTCCGTATTATCTAAATTTTTAGAAAAGAGGTCATACATAATGGCTTATGATAATAATACAGTCGCTGAAATAGTATCAAGAGTTATGGCAGAATTGGGCGGCTCGGTTGCAACAAATGACAAAACCGTTCCGGTAGGTGTTTCAAACCGCCATATACATTTATCGGCTGCCGATTTAGAAACACTTTTTGGTAAAGGTTACGAACTAACCCCTTTAAAAGATTTATCACAGCCGGGTCAGTTTGCTTGTAAAGAGACTCTTACAATAGTAGGTCCTTCACTGCGCCCAATTGAAAATGTTCGTGTGCTTGGTCCTATTCGTAAAGCTTCACAGGTAGAAATTTCACGCACAGATTCATTCACTCTTAAGGTTAAACCGCCTGTAAGAGAATCGGGCGATATTGCAGGTTCAGCTCCAATTACAATAATAGGCCCCAAAGGCGTTGTAGAGCTTCGTGAGGGATGCATTATTGCCAACCGCCATATACATATGAGCACCGATGAGGGCGCTGCATTCGGACTTACTGACGGCCAGTATGTAGATGTTGAGGTTGAGGGTGCAAGGCGCACAAAGTTTTATGATGTGCAAATTCGTGTTCATAAAGATTTTCGCCTTGAAATGCATATTGATACCGATGATGCCAATGCCGCAGGCATAGGCAACGGTGCAAAGGTCAAAATAGTATAATAATTAATCGTAAAAAAACAGCAAGTAAAAGCAACCACATTGTGGTTGCTTTTAAATTTGTGCTATGTTAAAATTATATTAACTTTACGAGGAGAAAATTGATATGGAAAACAACTTGAATATTTGGTTTACAAGCCCTCAAAAGAAAATAAGACCAAGGGATTACTATCCATTCGGTAAAAAAGAAAATTATCATATATATGTAGCGCGAAATGCTACAGAAGGTTGCCAGCTATCTATTATGTCAAAAGATGGTGAAAGAAAAAACCTTTGTATCAAGGTTATAGGCGATGCATCTGCCGCTTTTTCGGTTGAACTTTTGCATGAGCATTATGTTAACTGCGATGGTGCGCTTTACCCCGACCCTGTAGTGCCTAACGACACCACTTTTGATCTTGAAGAGTGGAAAAATGTTACATACCTTATAAACATAATAACTAATCCCGATACAAAAGCAGGTACATATAATCTTAAAATTGTGCTTACTGAAAATGGTGAGCTTTACGGTGAATATGATTTGTTTGTCACGGTTTGGAACTTTGAAATAGACCATAGCAAGTTGATGGAAACGGCCTTTGGGCTTGAAATGTCACACCTTAAAAATGTTCAAAAAAGTGATAATTATGAGGCTCTTTATAAAAAGTATTATGATTTTATGCTTAATCGCTACCATATTTGTGCAGGCTTTTTACCTTATGACATTTTAGATCCTCGTGCTGACGAATATATGAGCAATCCTGCGGTTACTTCTTTTCGCATACCTTATGACGGCAAGGCAGAAAATATAACCGCTTATTATAACAAGCTTAAAACAAACCCCGAGTGGTTAAGAAAAGCATATTACTATGTTGTAGATGAGCCTAAAGAAATGGCTGACTATGACAAAATTAAGGAAACATACGAGCACATAGAAAAATATTTTCCAAATCATAGCCAGGTTTCACCTTTTTATATGAATCCAAGCGATGGTGATGGTGTTCGTGCGGTCGATCTACTTTCAAAATATTGCAAGGTTTGGTGCCCTAAAATCAGCCTGTTTAAAGAAGATTGGATGGGCGAATATATGCATGAGCGTGCAAAAATGGGGGATCGCACTTGGTGGTACTATTGTTGGGAACCCGGTCTGCCTTACAGCAATGTATTTATTGATATGGACTCTTTTTACCACCGTGTGCTTGCATGGCAGCAGTATCTGTATGGCATAAACGGTATGCTTTATTGGTCGGTTAACTGGTGGAAACACGGCAGTCCTTGGGATGTTACTTCAACTGTTCCCGAGCTTTCAAACTATTGTTTTGGCGACGGTTCACTGCTTTATAACGGTGACAGAATAGGTATTGACGGTCCTGTAGGTTCTTTGCGTATGGAAGTTTTGCGCTACGGCATAGAAGATCATTATATGTTTAAACTCGCAGAAGCAGCATTTGGCAGAGAATATGTTGAAGAACAAATAAAGAAAATCTCAAGTAAAGTATATTTATATACCGACACCCATTGGGAAATGGAAAATGTTCGCCGTGAAATAGGCAATAAGTTAAGTGAATATTTTGGCAATAAATAATTTTAAATTATAAGAATTAAGACTCTGCCGTAAGACGCAGGGTCTAATTTTTTTAATTTCGAATAATAACAACAAAACTTGATATAAATTTCGGTGTTCAAAACCGATAATTACTGTTTAATAATAAAAAAATAATAAATAATAAT
>JBJFGD010000282.1:0-1827 GCA_051892355.1 Acutalibacteraceae bacterium
ATAACAATTACAGAACCGTCAATGACAAGGTTTATTATGTCGCTTGAAGAGGCAGTAGAGCTGGTGCTGTTTGCTTTTGAAAAAGGTGAAAGCGGTGATATTCTTGTTCAAAAAGCACCGGCTTGTACTATTAAAACTCAGGCAGAAGCTGTATGTGAGCTCTTTGGCAGTGATAAAAATAATATAAAGGTCATAGGTATTCGCCACGGTGAAAAAATGTATGAAACATTACTTACCAATGAGGAATGCGCCAATGCAATTGATTTGGGTAATTTTTATCGGGTTCCTTGCGATAAACGGGGACTTAACTATGATAAGTATTTTGTAAAGGGTGATACAAACCGCAATTTGCTTAGTGAATTCAACTCTAACAACACCGAACTTTTAGATGTTGAAGCAGTTAAAGAAAAGTTATTGTCACTTGAGTACATTAAGGCTGAACTTGCGCAAATGGAGGAATGATATTGAAAGTTTTAATAATGGGCAGTGCCAATATTATCGGTCAAGTTGTAGGCTTGTATTTTAAGGAAAACGGCCACGATGTAACAGGATATGATTCTAAGCCTTGTGAATATTATTATTCAATACAAGAAAGCCTTTATAATTTAGATCGTATAAAAGAAACGATACAGCAGGGTGATTATGATGCGGTATTTAACTTTACCGCTGTGGTTAATCAATATGCAGAAGAAGATAAGGCTGAGGCTTCATATATCAACTGCTTTTTGCCGCATTATCTTGAAAAAATAACTCATAACACAAGAACGGTGATTGTTCACAGAAGCACAGATTGTGTTTTTTCAGGCAAAAAGGGCGGTTACAGTATTGACGATATTCCCGACGGTGAAAGTTTTTATGCTAAAACAAAAGCAATCGGCGAGTTAATAAATCAAAAAGACATCACCATAAGAGTATCTCTAATAGGCCCTGACCCTGATTCTGACGGCGACAGTTTGTTTCCTTGGTTTTTGCGTCAAAACGGTGATGTAAACGGATTTACCGATGCCATATGGACAGGCGTTACAACTATTGAGTTTGCGCGTGTTATTGAAAAACTTTTATTGCAAAAAGCGCACGGGCTGTTTCAATGTGCACCCGATACTTTAATTTCCAAATATGAACTTTTAACGGTTTTTGAAAAGTATTTTCCAAATAACAGAAATGTTATACCGGTTTCTAAAAACAGGGTAGACAAGTCTTTAATACCGTTTATGGGCGAATATCGGGTGGATATACCAAATTATGATAAAATGGTTGCCGATATGTTATCATGGGTAAAAAATCATAAAAATATATATAAAAATTTTGAGGTGTAAAAATGAGTAAATTAAAGTTAATGATTGTTATGGGAACAAGACCTGAAATTATCAAGCTATCTGAAATTGCGAAAAAATGCGATAAGTATTTTGATTTAAAAATTGTTCATACAGGTCAGAATTATGATTATAATTTAAATAAGTTGTTTTTTGACGAACTTGAGGTAAGAGAACCCGACTTTTATTTGGGAGTAGTGGGCGATAATTTAGGTCAAACTATGGGTAATGTTTTGGCAAAATCGTATGAACTTTTCGAAAGAGAAAAGCCCGATGCAATTTTGGTTTTAGGTGATACCAACTCTTGCCTTTGTGTTATTTCCGCAAAGCGTTTGAAAATTCCGATTTTTCACCTTGAAGCAGGCAACCGCTGCAAAGACGAGAATCTGCCTGAAGAGGTTATCCGCCGCATTGTTGATGTAACAAGCGATGTTAATCTGTGCTATTCTGAACACGCACGCCGTTATATTTTGGACTGCGGTGTAAAACCTGAAAATACATATGTTGTAGGTTC
>JBJFGD010000283.1:0-1826 GCA_051892355.1 Acutalibacteraceae bacterium
GATACAAAACGGAAAATTTCACAATTACGGTAACGAATATTTTAAAACAGTGTTTGCTAAAATTGACGATATGTTAGGGGTGACTGTATGAGTTTAAATGTTCCGGGTGAAAAATGCGCACTATGTCAGGCGTATCTGTTTGAAGAAGATGATATAGTTTACTGCCCCGAATGCGGAGCACCCCATCACAGAGATTGCTATATGCACACAGGTCATTGCGCGTTAGCCGAGTATCACGGCACAAATAAGCAATATCAAAGGCCTCAAGAACAAAGCACACAAAAGCAAGCTGAACATGAAAAAAGCGCACCTGTCGGTGATGTGGTTTGCGGTATGTGCGGTGAAAGCTTTGACAAAGACAGTGCCGCATGCCCCAGTTGCGGAGCACCTAATGTTACAAAAATGGGTGGCAAATTTGTTAATTTTGATTTTTTGGGCGGGGTTCCGTCTGATATGGATTTAGGCTCAGGTGTTACGGCAGATGAAGCTAAAATGTTTGTCGGCTCTAACACACAGCGTTATATACCTAAATTTGCTAACTTTAAAGCCGGCAAAAAAGCATCGTGGAACTGGCTTGCTTTTTTAGCACCGAGCGCGTGGTTTTTATCGCGTAAAATGTATGCTTTGGGCGCTTTTATAGGTGCTATTGAAGTAGCCTTTCAAATGCTTCAACTTCCCGCTATGAATGCGATTTCTTATCTTGATTTTTCTGATGCTAAAACTACTATGCAAGTGTCAGAATTAATTATGCAAAATTTACCCAATATTGGTATGGTAGCACTTATAGCGGCATTTGCAGGCGTATTGCTTAATTTAATTCTTCGCATAGTATCAGGTACTTTCGGTGACCTGTTTTATAAAAAACGCGTAATATCACAAGTGGCTGAGCTTAAAAACTCAAACGAAAACGATGCCGAAAATTTACGCCGTAAGGGCGGTATAAGTTTTACGGCGGCACTTATAGGTATTATGGCGGTTCAGTATTTGCCTTCGATAATGGCTATGATTGCAGGAATTTTGTAAATTTTAGGAGCATGATTTTTTATGGATAATACTATTATTTGTCACGAATGCGGAGCCGAAAACGAGCCGCAGTATGTATATTGCAAAAATTGCGGTACTCTGCTTAAAACCGAAACAAACAAGCAATCGCAGAATCAAAATAATTATAACTATAATTACGCTGCTGATAATACAACTTATCAGTATAAGCAAAGCGGAAAAAGCGGTTACAATACTACATACAATCAAAATATAGTTGTTGAGTCTATAGAGGGTGTGCCAACAGAAGATATGGTTGCATTCGTAGGCAAAAAATCGCACAACATAATACCCAAATTCAGTAAGATGGAGCTTACCGGTTCTAAAGCAAGTTGGTGTTGGCCTGCTGCTATACTCGGTTATTTGTTTGGTCCTCTTGGTGCTGCTATTTGGTTTTTCTATAGAAAAATGTATAAGATAGCCCTGATTTTTGTAGCTATTGGTGTTGTTACAGGTACAGCCGTATCATTGGTAGCAGGCCCTACAGAGTGGGTAGATAATATATTAGACGAAGGCGTAAGCCAACAATTTGTCGAGGGTAATTATGACAGCTTTTATGGCATATTAGAAGATGTGCTTCAGTCACCCGAAACCACAAGAATGTATGTGGCAAACTTTATTAACTCTTTAATTAGTATTGCTACCATGATTTCTGCAGGTATTTTTGGATATTACTTTTATAAGCGTTATGCGTCAAAAAGAATAAATCGGTATCGGTTGGCAGATGTAGACCCAAGATATTACCGAATGGGGCTTGCTTCTGTAGGGGGTACTTCTGCGGGTAT
>JBJFGD010000284.1:0-1825 GCA_051892355.1 Acutalibacteraceae bacterium
TGCCTTTATCTTATTTAGTGTTGACAAATAATATTTAATAATATATAATAATATTTTGAAAAGGGGTTATATTATGAAAGTGTTAATTTGGATTGTTTGTTTTTTCATGATGAGTGTTGTTGTTACATATTTAAATGGATCGGGTATTTTTCTTGGCGGTATACCTACAATAATATTGTTTGGTATTACATTTTGGATTGCAAAAACACTTTGCAAAAAATACGATGAGGCAAAATCGCTTAAAAATTCAGATGATGCTAATAATTCTGTATGCGACTCTACAGAAGATAATATATAAGAATAATTAAAAAAGCTGAATATTTCTGTATTTTGCATTTATTAAACTCTTTTTCGCATACTATTATGCGAAAGAGGGTTTTTTAATGAAAAATAAATACTTTGGAACAGACGGTTTTCGCGGAGAAGTTAATATTGATTTAACAGCCGATCATGCATATAAAATCGGCAGATTTTTAGGTTGGTATTTTAAGTCTCCGTTATGTACAACATGCAGTGTCAAGCACAAACCAAAAATAGTTATAGGCAAAGATACCCGCCGTTCAAGCTATATGCTTGAATATGCGCTGTGCTCGGGCATAATTGCTTCAGGCGGTGATGCGTATATTTTGCATGTTACCACCACACCCGGCGTTTCATATGTAACAAGACTTGAAGACTTTGATTGTGGCATTATGATTACCGCATCACACAATCCTTTTTACGATAACGGAATTAAAGTTATAAACCGATACGGTGAAAAGTTTGATGATGCTGATACCGAGCTAATTGAAGCTTATATAGACGGTGATATGGCGAGGCTGGGTGTAAAAGATAAAGATTTACCGCTTGCAAAGCGCGATGAAATAGGCTCAATTATAGATTATGTTTCGGGCAGAAACCGTTATGTAGGCTATTTGATTTCACTTGCATCACATTCATATAAAAAGTTAAAGATAGGTCTTGACTGTGCAAACGGCGCTTCTTGGAGCATCGCAAAGGCAGTGTTTGATGCGCTTGGCGCTCAGACGGCAGTTGTCGGTAATAAGCCTGACGGCACTAATATTAATAGCGGATGCGGCTCTACACATATAGAAAATCTTTGCACTTTAGTGCGTGAACAACACCTTGATGTCGGTTTCGCTTTTGACGGTGATGCAGACCGCTGCATCGCCGTAGACGAAAAAGGTAATATAGTTGACGGAGATAAAATGATGTATATATTGGCGCACCGCCTTAAAGAACGCGGCAGTTTAAACGGCAACACGGTTGTGGCTACCATTATGTCAAACAGCGGATTTATGAACAGCCTTGAACAGTCGGGTATAAACTATGAACTAACCACAGTAGGCGACCGTTTTGTTTATGAGTGTATGCAAGAAAATGATTATGCTTTGGGCGGTGAGCAGTCAGGGCATATTATAATGAAAAAATATGCTACTACAGGTGACGGTTTGCTTACGGCAATTATGATTACCGAGGAGCTTTGCGATAAAAAAACAACTCTTTCTAAACTTGCAGAACCTGTATTTTTATATCCGCAATTTACACAAAATGTAAGGGTTAGCGATAAGAAAGCGGCTGTTACAAATCAAGAGGTTTTACAAGAGGTAGAAAAAGTAAAAGAAAAAATAAATGGCAAGGGTAGAGTGCTTCTGCGTGAAAGTGGCACCGAGCCCGTAATTCGCGTTATGGTTGAATGTGAACGGGAAGAAGATTGCAAAACATATGCCGCCCAGATTGCCGATATGATTTTAAAACAAAATTAATGCCATAAACAAACGCACAAAAAGTTTTTACTTTTTGTGCGTTTGTTAGTGTAATATCA
>JBJFGD010000285.1:0-1820 GCA_051892355.1 Acutalibacteraceae bacterium
TACATAGTTTATCATTTGCATTACGGCCGATAGTGTTTGCTCGGATTTATTTTCCCAACAATGCAGGCGCAGTTTGCAGCCTGAACAGGCATCTTGTTCAATAAAAGCCAGCACAGTTTTAAAATCGGGCGCGTTTATTTTTCCCAACTCTTTAGAAACCTGACATACTGTGTCAGATACATCCATCAATGCATCAGATGCAAGGTTAAGCCGTAAATTAAGTGCTTTGTTAAAACCGCCGTCTGTTGTAAGTTTTGGCTGCTTATAAAAAAATTTACTTAAAAAAATACCAAAAGTGCGTGGAATCAAAAGAAATGCAACACAACCGATTATTATTTCAACAATAAATAATATAGAGCCGTCTTTAAACTTCATAAAAGAAAGACCGATTATGCCCGCAGATATACCGGCAACACTTTGCGCATATTTTCCAAGAACAGCAAACATACCGGCAGCAAGCCCCATAAATGCGTATATACCAAAACCGCTTTCAAACGCGCCCGTAACAGCGGCACAAAAAGATACGGCAATACCGCACAATGCACCGGCTGTAATTCCTCCGTATTTAGCGGCGGCAAGTATTAAAAATATGCCAAAAGCTCTGCCTACCGATATGCCAAACACCGTAAAATTTGAAAGACCTATAAGAATTATAGATGCGGTCACAAGCACACAGGCAAGCTCATCTGTAGATAACCCGTAATGACTGCGGCCAAGAGACACAAAGGTTTTATGTGTAATAAATACCGTGCCCAAAATTATTAAACTTTCCGCCGCTAATTTAAGTGCTTCAAGCGGCACGCCGCTATATGTAACTATGCCTGTAAATATATTTGCAAGAACAGTGATAAAACTCAAAAAAAACGGATTTTGGCTGATTTTTTTATAATTTGATAATAGCAGTCTTATGGCGATTACGGCAAATAATGCCGCTATGTATCTAAAACCGCCCGTGCCTATAGCCGGTATAAAATACCCTATAAAAGCCCCAGTGGCTATGCTTGGCAAAAAAACGGGGGTGCAACCGCCAAGCATTACTAAACCAAACGGCATAAAATTTTCAAATATAATTCCGCGAGATGCCACAAACCCTAACAACGCCATAGTTATATGTAAAATAGCCGCCGATACAATCTCTTTTCCGCCTAGTTTAAATTCTTCTTTAGATTTTGTTGCTAAATCCTTCATTTTAAACGCTCCATTTCTTTTAACATCAGCCGCCCTACAAGGGACAAGTTCTCAAAATTATTATATATCGCAAGTTATGAATTTTTTGTCAAAGCAGGTATGCAGAAAAATATATGTTTTTGTCTTTAATAAGAAAAAAATAAAAATTATATTTTTACTCTTTTAGGAAAAAATAAATTCGGAGGGATTTATTTATGAATAAAGCTTTTAAAATATTGCTTATCACTTTTTTGCTTTTATGTCTGCTTTGCGTGTCGGCAAGCGCGCTTTCAAAAATAGGTTCTACGGGTAAAGAGGTAACCGATATTCAGAATGTACTTAAACAACAAGGCTTTTACACAGGTGCTGTAGACGGTATTTACGGTACCGCCACACGCAACGCCGTTATAAATTTTCAAAAGGCAAACGGTCTTGCCGCTGACGGAATTGTGGGCAAAAATACACTTGATGCAATGGGGCTTACTTCTTCGCCGGGCTATAATTCTGCCGATTATGAACTGTTGGCACGCATTATTTCTGCCGAAGCCAGAGGCGAAACATATTTAGGTCAGGTGGCGGTGGGCGCAGTGGTGCTAAACCGTGTAGAGCATCCCTCTTTTCCCGATACGGTATCGGGTGTCGTGTACCAAAAC
>JBJFGD010000286.1:0-1819 GCA_051892355.1 Acutalibacteraceae bacterium
TATAAAAGCGGCTACAGTGCTTTTACCGTCTTCATTATTTCCGTAAATTACATTAAGCCCGCCGCTTAGTTCGAGGGTAAAGTCTTTTAGGCCGCCAAAAGCGGATATATAAATTTTGTTAATCTTCATCGTATGATACCTCGCCCATAAATGCTTTAAGCCCCACATTTAACGCGGCTTTTAGTTTTTCTTTTTCAAAATCTTCTGCCGTTTCAATTTTAGCCAGCATATTTTTTACAAAAATGCCTTTTAGGGTTTGCTCGGTTGCAAGTGCCAAAAAATCTACCTTGATTTCTGTTTTGTTTTTAACCTTTGCAAAATACACAACTTCATTTAGCCTACTCGTAATTTCGGGTATTGAAATTACCGCTTCTTCATCGACACTGCCAGTAAGAACAATTTTGTAAAGATTTTCACTATAGCTTTCAGAATATTTTTGCTTTAAATAATTAACGGCTGTTTCTGCAATTTCGCTTGAGTTTGAAGCGCCGCTTATATCAATTGATTCGCAAAGATGCATTCTTTTTGCGGTGGGTATAAATTGCAAATTGCAATTACCTTTTGAAACTTCACCCAAATAAACACCTTTTTCTTGCAGTTCATCAAAGCCTTGACCTTCAGGACAGCCGCAATATGCACAGTAGCTACCGCCTATTTTGCTTATATCGGTGCGTTTATGAATGTGGCCTAAAGCGATATAGTCCATACCGCTGTTTTCAATAAAATCACTTGTAATGGAATTATAGTCAGAATTAAGATCGGATTTTAATTCACCGTGAATACACATAAGGTTTATGAAGTTATTATCGGGTTTGAGTGAAAAACGGGGTGAGCCTTTCATATATACTTCTTTAAAGGATTTACCGTATACTCGGGTGTTTAAGTCACTAAATTCTACAAAGCAATCCTTTGTATCTAATACATATAAATTTTTTGGCAAATTATATTTTTTGAAAGGAGAGTCAAAATTAAGCGGATCGTGGTTGCCAGCGGCAAATACTATTTTAATTTCAGAAATTTGCTCAAAGCATTCAAACACTCTGTCGGTGAATGCTTTACTTATAGTGTTAGAATTAAATAAATCACCTGCGATAAGCAGAATATCGACATTGTTTTCTTTTGCAATATTTATAATTTTTTCAAAAGTTATAAGTGTTTCGGCCTGTCTGCTTTCGGAATATGCCCCCAAAAAACTTTCAGCCGCGCCTATATGTATATCTGCACAATGTAAAATTTTAACTGAACTCATAAACTATATCCTTTATATCTATAATATATTTACATTATATCACTTATTTCGACATATTTAAAGTATTTATTTACCGAATAGTTTTGAATTATTAAAAAATAAATTTGTTACTATTTTGTAATACAAATTTGCTGAATAATATGATATAATGTATTAGCACAGGGGGATAAAGTGATGGATTTTTTTAAGCGAAAAACAAATATTATATTTTTGTTTGTAATATTTGTATTAACTGCGGCACTTGTTGCAATTTCGTACATTGCGTATGATAATTACAATGAGTATGAAGCTGTAAATGCAAGTCTTTCTGAAAATGATGTTGCTCTTGCCGAAGCTGAACGCAAAATTGAAGAGTACACCGCAAAGATTGAAGAGTATGATTCTGCGGCAGCACAAAATGAGCAAGAAAAGGCAGAAATTAATTCACAATTGCAATCCGCTTTAGAAGAAAAGAAACGGTTAGAGCAAGAAAACAGCAATTTAAAAAATCAGCTTGAGCAACTTGCCGCCAAAAAGCGCCGCGAAGAACTGCAAGCGCAGATAGCGCTGCGAAATATAAATCAAGCAGAT
>JBJFGD010000287.1:0-1810 GCA_051892355.1 Acutalibacteraceae bacterium
AAAGAAAGAATTCCTGTTAAAGCAATGTATAAAATACATTTACAAAATTTCACTAAAATGCCCCCTTTATAAAATTACATTGTGTAATTAAATTTTGTCAGAAAAAGCTTTAATGCTTCGTAAGGTATAAAGAACAGCAGAAATAATCATCATAGCTGTGCAAGCGAAAATCAAAATATTAGACATAATTTGCGGAATGTTAAACCAGATAATGTGAATAAGCACGGTAGTATACAGTAAAACGGTAGTTGCTTTTCCGTGCCATACAGCGCCCATAACCGCACCCGTCTTTTTAATGGTTATAATATTAAGCGTGGCTGCGGTAATTTCTTTAAGCGTTAAAATCATCAACGGTATTAGCATAAGCGGAAAACGCGTAACCAAGCAAAAAAGCATAATTATCTGAGTAAGCTTGTCGGCTATAGGGTCAAATGCTTTTCCAAAATCGCTTATCATATTAAATTTTCTGGCAATTATACCGTCAATTATATCGGTAATAGCCGAAATCACAACCATGACCGTAGTTATGATATAATTGTTTTTGAAACAGTATAACCATACTATTATCGGAATTAGGCAAATTCTAAAAAACGAAAGTATATTCGGAATAGTTATAATTTTATTTTGATATTTATCTGCCGCTTTATCTGTCATAATAAATACAACTCCTATTCTCCCTATTATAATTATATGATATTATATATGTTAATTTACAACTGAAAGTCAACCTAATGTCAACAATTGTTGAAAAAAGTAAAATTTACAATTTAATATTATTTGATAAAAATACCTGCACAAGTTAAAAACTCAGGCAGGTATTTTTAATTAATCATATTATAGGAACCACAAATACACCTTCACCGTAAGCAAGATCGACTGCAAATTGACCTTGATCGTCAAGTTTTACAATTTTTGGTGTGCCGTCATAATTGTTACCGCCGTAAATTGCAACTTTTTTGCAATCTTTAAGGGTAACTGTAGCGGTGTTAGTATTCTCGCGGTCTTCTGAATAGTTTACAAGCATAAATGCTTCGCCATATTCGTCACTTTCAAAACGGCTTATAACCAAATCGGCGGTAGAGGCTGCCGTGCTATAGTGCTCGCTGTCTTCAAAAGCTACCAAATCCTTCATTCTTATAGAATTGATATCATAATTAGCACTAAAGTTATTGGCTATTACAGCTGTAACATCTGCCCAGTCGTAAGACAGTATTACATCGGCATAACTTTGTATTTCTTTATGTATATCCTTAAGCCAATAATACACTTCACTCGGCGTATCTTCGCGGGTCATTACGCAATAGTTATAATCGTAATAAAGCGGTACTGTATAGCAATAATATTGCAACTGGTCAGCACCAAAAGCAAGTGCCATATTAACCTGGAAACGCATATCTGCCTCGGTTAATGAATCCGCAAATTCAGCACCGGTTGATGCTTGCAAAATCATTCTTTTTTTAGCGTTATATTTTTTCGCAGCATTTGCAATTGTGTTATAGGTTATAAGTAAATCTTGACGGCGAGCATAACCACCGCTTTCTTCGCTTGGGAAAGGATAATAATCTACCGAAATATACGGTTTTTCAAATTGACTCATAATATTTTCAGCGTAATATTCTACCAGTTGATCATAAGTAACAAAACCGTAAGGTGTAGCCCCCGCATATTTAGGAGTAAGGTTTATAACATAACTTGCATTGGGATATGTATTTTTAAAATCTGCTATTAAAGTTTCATCGGCGCATATATCCATACCATCTTTGTTTGGCTCATCAGCAATATGTATACCTGTTATTATATCTTTGTAATC
>JBJFGD010000288.1:0-1809 GCA_051892355.1 Acutalibacteraceae bacterium
TGAGGCTTATAATAGCTGTAAAAAACAGTTAGAAGCGGCCGGCATAGAAGACTATGTTTTTGAATCTAAACAAATTATCAAACATATTACAGGCTATACCAACGCACAAATACTTACAAAATACACACAGCCGCTTACTGAATTTCAGCAAAATAATCTTACTGCTATAATAAAACAAAGGCTTATCAGATACCCGTTGCAGTATATTTTTGGCAAATGGAATTTTTTCGGTCACGATTTTTTTGTAGGCCCCGGTGTGTTGATACCGCGCAGTGATACCGAAACATTGATAGATGTTTGTTTAGAAAGCATCAAAGAAAAGCAAACCCCAAAAGTGCTTGACCTATGCGCCGGGACAGGCTGTATAGGCATAACAATCAAATGTGAATGTGAAAAAGCCAATGTAACGCTTGTTGAAAAATATGAAGATGCACTTAAATATTTGCAAAAAAATGCCATGCTTAATAAAGCAGATGTTAAGGTTGTAACGGGCGATGTGTTATGCGCAGAGGGTGCCGAGGGGTATTATGATTTAATTGTAAGCAATCCGCCCTATATCAATGCTGACGATATGAAAAATTTACAGACAGAAGTAACATTTGAACCGCAAACCGCGCTTGCTGGCGGCGAAGATGGGTTAGACTTTTACCGTGCTATTGTTAAAAATTATAAAGAGCATTTGACAGATAGCGGTGTTATGGCTTTTGAGGTGGGCATACATCAGGCAGGGGCCGTAGCAGATATTATGAAAGCTGCGGGTTTTAGCAATATTGCTACACGCGCTGATATTAACGGTATTGACAGGGTAGTTTTTGGGACAGTGAAAAATGTATAATTAAACCAAATCTAATTTGGAGGTCATAAAAATGGCAAAAGAAAAGGCAACTAAAACAGTAGGAACAGATAAGTCTGCCGAAGGCAGAGAAAAAGCATTGCAGACCGCAATGGCACAAATTGAAAAGCAGTACGGCAAGGGTGCGGTAATGCTGCTTGGCGAAAATGCTTCAATGAATGTAGAACACATAAAAACAGGCTCTATGGCGCTTGATATGGCGCTTGGTATAGGCGGTATTCCGCGAGGCAGAATTATAGAAATATACGGTCCTGAATCATCGGGTAAAACTACTCTGGCTTTGCATTGTGTGGCAGAGGCGCAAAAAGAGGGCGGCACTGCGGCGTTTATAGATGTTGAGCACGCGCTTGACCCTATATATGCGGCGGCTTTGGGTGTAGATATAGACAGCCTTTTGGTGTCACAGCCTGATTCTGGCGAACAGGCATTAGAGATTGCCGAGGCACTTGTGCGTTCAGGTGCGATTGACATAATTGTAATTGACTCGGTAGCAGCTCTTGTAACCCGTGCCGAAATCGAGGGCGAAATGGGCGACAGCCATGTAGGTCAGCTTGCCCGTCTTATGTCACAGGCATTGCGCAAACTTACAGGTGCGCTTTCAAAATCTAATTGCAGCGCGATATTTATAAATCAGCTGCGTGAAAAAATCGGTGTTATGTACGGCAACCCCGAAACCACCACAGGCGGCCGCGCACTCAAATTTTATGCATCGGTGCGTATAGATGTACGCAAAATTGATACCATCAAAAACGGCAGTGAAATTATAGGTTCGCGCACCCGTGCCAAGGTTGTTAAAAACAAGGTAGCTCCCCCATTCCGCGAGGCAGAATTTGATGTTATTTACGGAAAGGGCATTTCAAAGGTCGGCGAGCTGGTCGATATGGGGCTTGAACTTGAGGTATTAAAACGCTCGGGCGCATGGTTCTATTACGGCGAAACCCGCATAGGTCAGGGCA
>JBJFGD010000289.1:0-7227 GCA_051892355.1 Acutalibacteraceae bacterium
GATTTACCGTAATTGGGATCCATCTTTTCACAGGCAGCAAGCCCTATTACTGTAAAACAGCACAGCAATATACTCAAAAATTTTTTCATGATTTTACCTCCTATAGATATTTTCTATCATAATTATATATTTAAAAATTAAAAATGTAAATATTCATATTTTAAAAAATATCAATCTAATAATTTTACATCGTTTTTAATAGCATTTGTTAATTGAGCTAAAGAATCAAATTTCTTCTCCGGTCTTACAAATTTAAGCAGTTCGGTTTTCATTTCTTTACCGTATATATTTCCATCAAAATTCTTGATATATGTTTCACAACCTACGGTATCGGTTTTGTATGTCGGGCGCAATCCTATATTGGTGATAGCGCTGTACTGTTTACCGTCAACCGTAACGCGCGAAATATAAACACCAAATTTAGGCTTTACAAGCAAATCAGGAAAGTGTTGATTTGCTGTTGGAAAACCTATGGTTCTGCCGCGCTCATCACCGTGTGAAACATATGCCTTAAAACCAAAACCGCCAAAAAGTTTTTTAGATGCATTCTCAACATCGCCGCATTTTATAAGGTTTCTGATTTGGGTAGAGGATATAATATTTCCGCAATCTATCTGTGCGGGCACACAGCAAAATTCAATGTTATTTTTATTGCAAAAATCGGCTAAAAGTGCTGTATCACCCTGCGCATCTTTACCAAAACGATAATTAAATCCGCAGGCTATAAGCGAAGGATTATACTGTTGCTTTAAATTTTCAAGATAATCTAAAGCCGTAATGTTGCGTACAGCATCAAAATTTTGCATAACAACTTGATTTACACCCAAAGATTTAAGCCGTTCTTCTCGGTCATCAGGCATAATAAGAAGTTCTGTATTATCAGAAATTGCATTTTTAGGCGGAATATAAAATGTAACTGCAATACTGTAAAACGGTAATGTTTTCTCAATAACAGCACGATGACCTTGATGTAAACCGTCAAATGTGCCGAGTGCTATTGCAGTTTTCATATTGTTCACCTACCAAAAGTTTCTGTTATACAAGCTATATTAAGACATTC
Source organism: Acutalibacteraceae bacterium (assembly GCA_051892355.1). Taxonomy (GTDB): domain Bacteria; phylum Bacillota; class Clostridia; order Oscillospirales; family Acutalibacteraceae; genus UBA737. Next base: position 1,061 of record JBJFGD010000289.1, read on the forward strand.
TTTTTGAATATCTGCTTGACCTAATCCTAAAAATTTATCTCCGCAATATACCCTGTAAAGTTCACCGTTTAAAAAATCATTTTGCTTTAGGCGGTCAAGGCTCAATTGCCCTCCGTTAGAAAAGCGCACAGCCTGCTTTTCGGTTACCGATATTCGAGGCATATATTCTACCGCCGTATCAGCGGGTAAAATATAATTAAAAATATTATCGGCATCAAGACTTTCAAGATCTATGCACTGTTCAAGGCTAAAGCCCGCTGTTTTAGTGCGGCAAAGTTTTGTAAGTGTTGCACCGCAGCCCAAAGCCTCACCTATATCACGGCAAAGCGACCGTATATAGGTGCCCTTTGACACTGTGGTTTCAATATCAAACTCATTTTCACCGTTTAAAGCTGATTTTAAATCAAGTGAAAACACTTCTATATCTCTGGCCGGTATTTCAGCGGTTTCACCGCGGCGCGCAAGCTCATACATTCGCACGCCGTTTTGCTTTATAGCGCTATACATAGGCGGTATTTGTTTCTGCCGACCTTCAAACTTTTTTAAAACGCTCTGAATATCAGCTAAACCTACATTCACATTTGAGACAGATATTACATTGCCCGTAATATCACATGTGTCGGTAACAGTGCCAAGCTTTATTTTTGCGCTGTAACTTTTATTGGCATCAATAAGATACTGTGACAGTACGGTAGCCCTGCCTATAAGTATAGGCAGCACACCCGTAGCCATAGGGTCAAGAGTGCCTGTGTGCCCCACCCGTTTTTCGTTTGCTAAACGCTTTATTCGTGCAACCGCCCCAAAAGAGGTTATGCCCTGCGGTTTATTCAGCAAAAGGAGTCCAGACATTCTTTTCCTCCATTTGCTGTTTTATTACTTCAAGTATCTGTATTTTTACTTCAGTAAGACTTCCGCTTAAGGTAGCACCTGCGGCATTTTTATGACCGCCGCCGCCAAGTTTTTTGCATATTTCAGAAGCGTCAAGCGGCGAATAAGTACGCAACGACACCTTGTATGTATCACTGCCTGTCTGTTTGATTGTAACACCTGCCATAACGCCCTCGACACTGCGCGAAATAACGGTTATGCTCTCAAGGTCGGGGCCGCTGCAACCGGTTTTTTGTTGCATATCGCCCGTAATTGACAATATCATACACTTATCGTTAAAATGGTATTCTGCAGAATCAAGCACCATTCGTTCAAGTGTCATCAAATTTTTGCTTTTTGTATCAAACATTACCTTATTTATGCGGTCAGCCTCAATATTGTAAGCATAAAGCTCTGCCGCAATTTTATGCGTTTTTGCAGTTACAGATGAATATTTAAAACATCCCGTATCGGTGGATATGCCTGTATAAAGAGCCTGTGCTATAGTATCATTAATGCTAACCTTTAACATTAACAGCAACTCATATATAATTTCACAGGTTGCCGACGCAGCATCATCAAGAAAAAGAGCTTTGGCATACCTTACATTTGACACATGATGATCAATATTAAGATCAACCTTATCACCGAAGATGTCTTCTAAAGAGCCGAGCAGCCGCCTGTCAGCAACATCGACAGCAACAACCGTAGCACCTTCGCTGCAGACATGGTCAGTATCGGATATAAAATACGAATATTTACCCGGTATAATGTCAGGGCATATTACTTCTGCCTTTTTTCCAAGTTGATTAAGTCCGTAATAAAGCGCATAGGCGGCACCCAATGTATCACCATCGGGCGAAGCATGAGTAAGAATAATGTAATTATCATTCTTTTTTATAAACTTTGCAGTTTCTTTAAGCGTAAGATTTATGCAATTATCAATATTATTCATATGTCACTTCCTTTCGTGACTGTTTTTATGATTCGTCTTGTGAAGACTTATCAAAAGAATCTATAATTTTTGAGATTTGAGCGCTGTTTTCAATTGAGTTGTCCGCAATAAAGCGAAGTTCAGGAACCTTACGCAATTTCATTCGGGCACCTAATTCGCGGCGGATATATCCGCCTGCGTTTTTATTAAGTGCCTTTACCGATTCCTGTGTTTTTTCAAATCCTTCAATAGCACTTACATAAACTGTAGCATAAGACATATCACCCGAAACATCGAGCTTTACAATGCTAAGCATTTTGCTGACCCGTGGGTCTTTTATTTCGCGTAAAAGTTCTGAAAGACAAAGCCTTATATCAGAAGTCACGCGATTAATTTTATAACCTGCCATTAGTCGTTGTATTCCTCCATAATAAAGGCTTCAAAAACATCGCCCTCTTTAATATCGCTGAATTTTTCAAGACCGATGCCGCATTCATAACCCTGCGCTACTTCTTTAACATCATCTTTAAATCTGCGAAGTGACTTTATAGCATCTTCAAATATAACTATACCGTCGCGTACTACGCGTATTTGGCAAGCGCGCGTAACTTTACCGCTGGTTATATAACATCCCGCAATTGTACCGACATTTGAAATCTTGTAGGTATCGCGAACCTGTACTGTACCGAGTATATTTTCACGGAACTTGGGGGCGAGCATACCCTTCATAGCGGATTCAATTTCTTCAATACAGTCATAAATTACGCGGTAGGTACGAATATCTATACCGTCGCGCTCGGCAGTAGTTTTTGCAACTGCATCCGGGCGTACATTAAAGCCGACAACAATAGCACCCGATGCCTGCGCAAGCATTACATCAGATTCGTTAATAGCGCCTACGCCGCCGTGAATTACATTTACTCTGACTTCATCATTTGAAAGTTTTACAAGGCTGTCTTTAACAGCTTCTACACTACCTTGAACATCGGCCTTAACAATAATATTCAGCTCTTTAAGGTCGCCCTCGCTTAATTGATTAAACAGATTGTCAAGCGTAACCTTTTCTTTAGCGTTAAAGAGTTCATTTTTAATCTTTTCTTTGCGCTGTTCAACAAGTTCACGGGCAAGGCGTTCATCAGAAACAGCATCAAAGCCGTCACCTGCATCAGGTGTTTCGGCAAGACCTGTAATTTCAACAGGAACAGAGGGCCCTGCGCTTTTTACAACCTTACCGTTTTCATCGGTCATCTGTCTTACCCTGCCTACCGATGTACCTGCCACTATTATATCGCCTGCATTAAGCGTACCGTTTTGTACAAGCAATGTAGCCACAGGGCCGCGACCTTTATCAAGACGGGCTTCAATAACAACGCCCTTTGCACGGCGATCGGGGTTTGCCTTAAGCTCAAGCATTTCAGCAACAAGCAGAACATTTTCAAGCAATTTGTCAATACCTGCATGTGTTTTAGCCGAAACAGGTACACAAATTATATCGCCGCCCCATTCTTCAGGAACAAGTGAATGTTCGGTTAACTGCTGTAAAATTCTGTCGGGATTAGCTTCCGGTTTATCCATCTTGTTAATTGCAACAATTATCTGCACATTAGCTGCTTTTGCATGGTTAATAGCCTCGATTGTCTGGGGCATAATGCCGTCATCGGCCGCAACCACAAGTATTGCAATATCGGTTGCCATAGCACCGCGCTGACGCATAGCGGTAAACGCAGCGTGACCGGGCGTGTCAAGGAAGGTGATGTCTTGACCTTGACATTTAACACGGTAAGCGCCTATATGCTGTGTAATGCCGCCTGCTTCGGTGTCGGTTACAGCAGTATCACGAATAGCATCAAGCAGTGAAGTTTTACCGTGGTCAACATGTCCCATTACAACTACAACAGGGCTGCGCGGTTTCAAATCTTCTGCCGCATCTTCGGTTATATCCATAATCTTTTCTTCTATTGTAACAACCACAGCACGCTCAATTTTAGCGCCCATTTCGGTTACAACAATTTCAGCAGTATCATAGTCTATTACCTGATTGACTGTTGCCATCATACCGAGTTTTAACAGTTCTTTTATAACCTCTGCCGCAGTCTTTTTCATAGCGGCGGCAAGTTCGCCTACAGTAATTTCATCACCGACAGTTACGGTAATGGGTGTCTTTTTAATGCGTTCAAGCTGCATACGGCGAAGTTTATCAGCCTCGGTTTCGCGTTTTGCGCCTTGAGGACGGCGATAATCTTGCGATTTTTGTTTTATCTTCTGCTTGCGTGAGAAGTTGTCACGCATAGAGTTTGCAGGAGCAATGTTTTCATATTTTTCATTGTATTTATCAATATTTACATTAGAAGTGCGTGTATCAACATGGCGCAACTGTGCGGGACCGCGATTAGGAGCCTCACCCTGCTTTTTCTCTTTTTTAGGCGGAGCTACAAGCGGACCGTCATAGGGCTTTTCTTCATGCTTTACTGCCTTTTTATCGGGTTGCTTTGCTTCCGGATTTTTAACTTCAGCCGCTTTTTTAGGCTCGGCTTTTTTATTTGTTTTTGTTTCAGCCTTAACATCGGATTTGACTTCCTGCTTTTCAGAGGTTGCTTTTTTAGCAGGCTTAACCTCTTCCTTCTTCTCTGCTTGAGGTTCTTTTTTAGCCTTTTCTGCTTTTTCGGCGGTCTTACCTTCGGCGGCTGCAGCCGCTGCCTTTAACTGTTCTAAAATTGCCATCTGCTCGGCTAATTTTTTATCTTTTTCATCTTGACGAAGTTTAGCTGCGGCAGCACGCGATGCTGCACCCGTAGCAAAATAATCATCAAAGCTTTTTACCGCATACTTTTTTGTAAGCGCATCGAAAACCATAGCTATTTCAGGCTCTATAAGCATTGTTGAAGATTTCTTCTCTTCACCTGTAAGCGAAGCTATTAAAGCTATAATATCCTTTGAAGATATATTGAAATCTTTAGCTAAATCACTTATTTTATATTTATTTATCATTTAAGTTCCTCCCTGCATTTATCACTGACAGTAAACCGTCTGAAAACGAAATATCATTAACAGATATTATTCCGCATTTGTGCCCCACCGCATGAGACACCGTTTCCATATCGTATTCATCTAAAACAACAGCTTTTGTTTTAAATTTATCACTGAAAAACAAAACCTCTTTTTTGCTTTTTGGTGACACATCATACGCTATCAGCACTAATTTACTTTTCTTTTTAGAAAGCGCGGTGTATACGGCGTCAAAGCCGTATGAAAGTTTGTTTGCCTTTGCAGCAAAACCAAGCAATGTTAACACCTTATTATTCAAGAGTGTCACACTCCTTAAAAAGTTGTGCATAAATTTCTTTGTCTACGGGTGTTGAAAATGTATGCGACAGCGCATTTGTTTTTTCTGCCTTTTTCAAACAGTCGCAGCTTTTACAAATATATGCACCGCGGCCTGAAAGTTTATTTGTTTTATCAATAGTAATTTCACCCGACGGTGTTTTTACTATGCGCCATAATTCTGTCTTGGGTTTCATCTCACGACAGCCTATGCACATTCGAAGAGGCACTTTTTTTGCTGACAAATCCAAACTCTCCTTTTAAAATATCTTATTCACCAAAAAATCCGCTTTCGGGATGAATATCAATCTTCCAGCCTGTAAGCTTTGCAGCAAGGCGGACATTCTGACCCTTGTTTCCGATAGCGAGCGACAACTGTGATTCGGGAACACGCGCAAGGCATACCTTTGGATCATCGCTTTGAATTTCAACCGATACAACCTTTGCGGGTGACAACGCCTCGCTTATAAACTCTACCGGGTCTTCACTGTATTTAACTATATCAATCTTTTCGCCTGCAAGTTCTTCAACAATCTTATTTACACGCGCACCGCGCTGACCTATGCAAGCGCCTATAGCATCAATCTCTTTGTTCTCAGACCAAACAGCTATTTTAGTACGGGCACCGGCCTGACGCGAGATTGCCTTTATTTCGATAGTGCCGTCAAAAATCTCGGGAACTTCGGTTTCAAAAAGGCGTTTAACTAAACCGGGATGCGTTCTTGAAAGCATAATGCGAGGGCCGCGATCGCTTTCTTTAACATCTACTACATATACCTTTATGTGGTCGCCTTCAAAAAGTTCTTCTTCGGGCACCTGCTCTGCCTTTGGAAGCACTGCCTCATTGTGACCTATTTCAAGAATAGCGTTTCCTGTTTTGGGGTCAATACGCTTAACAATAGCGGTTATAACCTCATGATTGTGGCTTTGAAATTCAACAAGTGCCTGACCGCGTTCTGCCTCTTGCACACCTTGACGGAAATTGTTTTTAGAATTTTGCGCTACTATTCTTCCAAACTTTTTAGGGTCAAGTTTAATATCAATA
>JBJFGD010000290.1:0-1790 GCA_051892355.1 Acutalibacteraceae bacterium
ACCGCATTTTTGCCTTCAGGAAGCAACGCTTATATGCTCTATGTTAAAAATCCACTCGCCTCGCTTGTTTCTACTCTTGAAGGGCAGGGATATTCTTCATACGCATTGCACCCATATTATGCAAGCGGCTGGAACAGAATAAGCGTTTATGAAAATTTAGGGTTTAACTCATTTGTAAGCCTTGAAAATTTGATTGACGTATCAATTCTCAATGATTATACACAAAACGGCAGTGACGCCGATTATCTGCAGTCGCTGGTAGATACCTATTACCCCGACCGCCAAAATATGCTGATACGGCAGTATGTAAGTGACAGTTACGATTATAAATTGATTATTGATGACTTTGAAAACCGCGATAAATCGGTTCCTTATTTTGTGTTTAATGTTACAATGCAAAATCACGGCGGCTACACTAAAAGTGCTTCTAATTTTGACGAATGTATAAGCATTACATCAAGTGATGTATATTACAATAAAGCAAACAAATATCTGTCGCTGGTAAAAGCAAGTGATGATGCATTTAAAGAACTTGTAGAATATTTTTCAAATGTAGACGAACCCACCATTATTTGTATGTTTGGTGACCATCAACCTTCAATCGAAACCGAATTTATTTCATCACTGCTTGGGGTGAGCAACCTTAACGGTCTTACTATCGAGCAAGAGCAGGCTCGCCATATTACACCGTTTTATATTTGGGCTAACTATGACATTGAAGAACGGTATATTGACAAATTGAGTTCTAACTATCTGTCTTCATATCTGCTTGATATTGCCGGAATAAAGCTTACCGAATATAATAAATATCTTTTAAAGCTCTCTGAAACATTACCTGTAATTGATACAGTCGGTTATATTGATGCAAACAACACATATTATCGCTGGAGCGACAAAACCGAATACCGCGATATTTTAAGCGAATATGAAAAGATTCAATATAACAATATTTTTGATTCAGAGCACAGAAGTAATGATATATTCTATTTTGAAGGCTATGTTCCGCAAACAGTACAAAGCAGCGAGGACACCGAAGAATGAAAAACACAACACTTTGTCATATTGAAAAAGACGGCAAATATCTTATGCTGCACCGCATAAAAAAAGAAAATGACTTAAACCACGATAAATGGATAGGCATAGGCGGTAAATTTGAAGATAAAGAAAGCCCCGAACAGTGCAACCGCCGCGAGGTTTTAGAAGAAACAGGGCTTACCCTGCACACAAGCAAATATTGCGGAATTGTCACCTTTGTTTCTGACAAGTGGGAAACCGAGTATATGCATATTTTTACCTCCGCCGATTTTTCGGGTGAAATAAAAGAGTGTGACGAAGGCGTTCTTGAATGGATAGATAAACAAGAAATATACAATCTTCCTTTATGGGAGGGTGACAAAATATTTTTACATTTGATAGAACAGCCGAAATGTCCTTTTTTCTCTTTAAGACTTGAATACAAAGGCGAAAAACTTATAAGTGCTGTTTTAAACGATAAGGAGTTATTATGAAAATATGTATATATGGTGCATCGTCAAACGCTATAGATAAATCATTTATACAAGCAGGCGAAAAATTAGGTGCGGCTCTTGCGCAAAAAAATCACTCTGTTATATTTGGCGGCGGTGCTGCAGGCCTTATGGGTGCGGTAGCACGCGGTGCGCATAGTAAAGACGGCGAAATAATAGGTATTTGCCCATCTTTTTTTAATGTAGACGGCGCTCTTTTTTCACATTGTGCTGATATGATTTATACCGAAACCATGCGAGAACGCAAAAAAATGCTTGAAGAAA
>JBJFGD010000291.1:0-1790 GCA_051892355.1 Acutalibacteraceae bacterium
GCCTGAAGCACATTCGACTTGTTTTGTGCGACACACAGCAAATATGACGAAAGACCTGCTACTACCGGTACTGCAATGGTAACACCCAATACAACGCTTGGATTATGCGAAAGGTTTATTCCTAAAAACATAAGGTCAAAATTTTTAATTTCAGACAGTATTGCCTGAACATCAAAATTTGCAAACTGTGATGAAAGCGCCGCAAACTGATTGTAATATTCGGGATTTTTGATACATTCAACGGCGGTAAGCTGTATAGAAGACTCACCCACACCGACACCCGTTATTTGAGAAGCCACACTATTAATAGCAGTGATAAGCTCGGCAGGCAGATGAAAAAGATAGTCAAACGGGTGATAGATTACACCTACAACGCCCATAAGCAGTACAATCTGAATTATAAGCGGAACAAGGCTTGCCAAAGGATTATACCTATTCTTTTTATAAAGCTTTGATTCTTCGTCGGCAATGGTATCGGCATCGCCGAAAAACTTAGCCTTAACACGATTTAATTCCGGCTGCATTTTCACCATTTTTATAGAGTTTTTTTGTACCCATACCGAAAGCGGCAAAATGATGATTTTTGTGATTAGAGTAAATAAAATAATCGCTAAGCCGTAGTTTTGTATAAAACGGTAGCACCACTGCATAATAAAGCCCAACGGCAATGCTATCCAACCTGTTAAGGCATCCATCGCTGACGCGAACCCCCTAAAAAACAATCAATTCATTTGATTATATCACACAAACAAAGATTTGTCCATATCCATTTCTTGACGGAGATGATATAATATGTTAGTATAAATTTGTCACATATTAACTATAAAAGGAAGTGCAGTAATGTCAGACAAGGTAAAATCAAAAAAAGTGCCTTACGGTAAAAAATTCTTCTCCGCTTTTGCGGTGAGTATTTTCACAATATTTACAGTGTGCTTTTTCAGCCCTATGGAAATATATATAGGAAATATTATTGAATTCAAATTTTCGGCTTCAACCGCCGCTTTAATACTTGCGGTATTTTCTTTTGCATTAGCAACAATTTTATCTGTAGCTATAAGCTTTTTACCGCCGAAAATTTTAAGAGTTATCAATCTTTTTATTTTCAGCGGCGGACTTTGCGTATATATTCAGTCGATGCTGCTTAACGGCTCTATGGGCTCTTTGACAGGTGATACCGATATATATTCCCCTGCCCTGATTATAAGTAATATTGTTATATGGATTGCGGTTTTTGCGGTTGTTTTTGCAGCCTGGCTGCTGCTCAAAAAATTTAAAAAGGCAAAATATATGTTCAGCGGTATGCGTTTTGCGGCGCTTGCGCTGGTTTTAATGCAGCTTGTCGGATTTTTTTCGCTGTATCTTAATCTCGACAGTGATGTAAACAAACTTAAAGACAGCTATTTTACAGATGAGGGCAGGTTTGAACTGTCAAAAGGCGAAAACACCGTTTATTTTATAATAGACACCTGTGACGGCGCCATTGTAAAGCAGGCGCTTGAAAAATACCCTGATATGTTTGACGGTTTCGGCGGTTTTACCTATTTTCCAAATATGACCACAACGCATAGCCGCACATTTCCAAGCATTACATATCTTCTTTCGGGACAGATGTGTTATTTTGACAAGCCATATCCGCAGTATGTAAACGAAGCATTTGAAAACAGCACCTTTATAGACGATATCGATGCACTCGGAACCGATATACGGCTGTATACCGATGCACAGTATATAGGCAAAAGTGTTGTTGATAAAATTGATAACCATGTTTTGTATGACAATTCTGCGCTTTC
>JBJFGD010000292.1:0-3018 GCA_051892355.1 Acutalibacteraceae bacterium
TAATAGGAAAATGTGTTGTTATAATTGCTCTTTTGAAGTTAATTTTTCCTTTATCTGTTTCGGCGCAATGGGGCAATAGGTTTTGTAATTTTGTATTCTCTTTAATATTTAAATTTTTTGATATTTTATATAATAATTCAAGCGGATTAATCTGACCTTGATTTTTTAATTTTACAGCACCTAAAACACTAAACGGCAGGGGAATTTTCTTAACAAATTCTGCCGAAACACCGATTTTTTTATAAGCGTTAATTTCATTAATTATTTTATCAATATCATTTATTGAGTATACAAAAGCATCTTTTTCTTCAAAACTACAATCAAATTCACGGCATAATGCACGGTATTTATTTAGGGCATTATTATTTGCAGCATAATATTTTTGCGCAGTTTCCAAACCGTATTTTTTGATTATTTTGTCATAAATCAAACCGTGCTGAACCGTTACTTTTGCAGTTGTATTTTTTGTAATACCGCTGCAGATTTCTTTTGCTTCTATAAGCGTGTAATTTATATGTGCTTTTTCTAACATATAGGCGCATAAAATTCCTGTAAGACCGCCGCCCACAATTAATATATCTGTTTTAGTGTCACCGTTTAGACTTTTGAAATGCGGTTTATTAATATTGGTTGTCCAAAAAGAATTCATACTATCAACTCCTAAGAATAGTATGTACCAATAAAAAACAAAAGGAACGAAAAATTTCGTTCCTTTTGTTTTTTATTTAAACTTAATCTCTGCAACTCTTACGCATAAGCTTTGACCGTATCTAAAGCCTGTGAAATTTACATTTAGTTTATCATCTTTTTGAGCAAATTCTAATTCTTCGTCATTATCCATCCATTTAATCGACTCAACTTGACGATCAAATTTGTCAAAAACATTTTCTCCGCCTTGGTCAATACCAAGTGATACATTAACATCACCCGTGCTAAAGCCTAAATCAAACTTGAATATATAGGCGGTATTTTCATCATTTATATCTTTAAGCACAAATTCTTTTTTATCAGCATAGGTGATATACGGTCTGCCGTTATAAATTGCTTTTCCGTAAATATCCATCCATCTGCCTATACATTCCATAATGCCTTTTTGTATTGTAGAAACAGTGCCATCTGCAGTAGGGCCTATATTAAGTAATAAGTTTGCCCCCACTTTACGACAGTTGCAAAGACTTTCAATAAGTGTTTTAACAGGCTTGTAATTAATGTCATCTGCAGCGCCCCAATGGTCGCACAGGGTTTCACACATTTCGCCAGCCATATATTTAGGCTTTCCGGTGCGATCAATCGGTGTTGCCAAACCGCGTTCAAAGGTGACAGCATCAATTTCGCAATTACCCATTTCACCGCGTGCATTAAGACCTGTGTTGTTTATAACCATAGCTTCGGGCTGTAGACGGTGAATCATTTTATATAGTTTGTCTTCTTTCCAGTCGGCATCAGGTTTTGACCAGTTGCCGTCAAACCACATACCGCCGATTTTACCGTAATTGCTACATAGAATTTCAACACTTTTGTAGAGATAGTCAAGATAGGCATCAAAATTATCGTTAAAATCAGGGTGCATCCAGTCAAGCGTAGTGTGATAAAAGAAAGGAACAATATCTGCTTTGCGGCATTCGCTAACAAATTCTGCTACTAAATCACGGCCTATGGGTGAGTGAACGGTATCAAATTCAGAAAGTCCTTTAGTGTCGTATAAAGAAAAGCTGTCATGATGTCTGGTTGTAAGGCAAATGTATTTACAACCTGCCTTTTTTGCTGTGTTTACAATATCAGCCATACCGACACATTCGAAACTTTCAGCAAGTTTTTTGTATTCTTCTATATCGCGATTATTGGTATGTAAAGTCCATTCGCCGCTGTTGAGCATTGAATAGAGACCGTAATGCACAAACATACCAAAACCTAACTGTTCAAAATCTTTTATATATTGCGGTGCTGCCGGAATTTTATTTTCCATAGTAAAAAAATCCTTTCTTTTAATTAAAAATAACATAACATAGTTTTTAAAAAAAGTAAAGTAATATTTTGATGATTTTACAAAAACTAACCAACAATATTTTTAGCGGTTTCAATAAATCGTTTTACATCATCAGGCGCATTAAGGCTATAAAGCAGTCCGTAGGGAATACTATAATCCCAATTTACCGGAATTGTAACAATACCCGGGTGAACATCTTGCCAGCATTCTATTGTAAGAAGAATATTGCCTGTTTCTGCGCATCGGTTAAATACTGATAAGTCATAAAAATGCGGGGTATCTTCAATTTTAATTTGTGGGTGATTTTTTTCTAAATCATTGCGTATAAAATCGTTTACACCCGAATCACCCGCGCTTACCATCATTAATGTTTCGCCGTATAAATCTTTTATATCTATCCTATTTTTAGATGCAAGCGGATGTTCTCTTGATACTGCAATCATTTTTTTATATCTTCCAAGGGGAAGAAATTTACATAAAGAAAGCCATGCTTTAGAATCACAAACACCGATTAAAAAATCAAATTTTTCTCCAAGTTTTTCAATTTCCGATAAAATACCTTCGTGATTATCTTGAAACGGAACTAAATGCAGTTTGTAGTCGGGAAAATTTTGATTGACACGATACCACAAATCCATAAACGGTTTCGCAGGATTTAATAATGAAGTACCTACACAGAAGGTAGTGTCATATTTATGTGTGGCAGCATTAGCCGCATCAATAGACTTTTTTGAATAGTCAATCATAAATTTTGCGTCACGATATATGACCTTACCTGCCGATGTTAGCTTTACACCCGAAGGTGTTCGTTCAATCAACTTTAAGTTTAAATGGTTTTCAAGTGAATTTATTTGTTTCATAACGGCAGTCGGCGAAATATATAGATGTTCGGCAGCTTTAGTAAAACTGCCAAAATCGATAACCGATATAAAAGTATCAAGCATAGCGTTGTACATCGCTTACCTCCAACAAGCATAGTATTAACTTTTAGTTTATACCATAATAACATATTGGATATTCTGTGTCAATAA
>JBJFGD010000292.1:3118-7151 GCA_051892355.1 Acutalibacteraceae bacterium
AGTATTAACTTTTAGTTTATACCATAATAACATATTGGATATTCTGTGTCAATAATTGTTATGTTACACTTTAAATAGAATGGAGGGTATAAAATATGTCAAATAAACTTATTGCTTTTTATTCAAGGGCAGATGACAACTATGTAAACGGACTTATTAAAACACTAAAAGTCGGCAATACTGAGGTTGCAGCAGGTATAATTAAAGAATTTACAGACTCTGATTTGTTTAAGATAGAACAGGTTCAGTCTTATTCAAAAGATTACAACGAGTGTATTGCCGAGGCGCAAAATGACCAGCGTAATAATGCTCGCCCTGAACTTAAAAGTTTTCCAAAAACTTTAGATAAATATGATGAAATTTATTTAGGCTATCCAAATTATTGGAGTACCATGCCTATGGCGGTTTTCACTTTTTTGGAACACTTTGATTTTAGCGGAAAAACAATTAAACCTTTTTGCACACATGAAGGCAGTGGCTTGGGCAGTAGTATCAGTGACATAAAAAAACTGTGCCCCACAGCAAGAGTTGAAAAAGGTCTTGCAATTCGAGGAGGCAGTGTGCATTGTGCCAGAAACGATATTGAAAGATGGATTAAAGAGTATTAACTATGAATATAAAAGAAATGAGCGTTTTTAAAATCGGAGACGAAAATCAAACTTTCGCACAGTATTTTATGGGCAACAGTTATCTTAATATGATTTCGACAGAGCAGGTTGTTATTGGCAATGTAACCTTTGAACCGAAGTGCCGAAACAACTGGCATATTCACCATGCGGATAAAGGCGGCGGTCAGATGCTGCTTGTTACAGCGGGTGAAGGCTGGTATCAGGAATGGGGTAAAGAGGCGCGAAAACTCGTACCCGGCGATGTTGTGCATATTCCCGCCGAAGTAAAACATTGGCACGGTGCGGTTTGTGACTCGTGGTTTCAGCATTTAGCGATTGAAGTTCCGGGCAAAAATTGCAAAACAGAATGGTGCGAGCCTGTTTTAGATGAAGAATACAATAAGTTAAAATGAGGTTTTGTTATGGCAAGGGTAACAGCAGGAAGAGATGAACTGGGTGAATTTGCTCCAAAGTTTGCCGAGATGAATGATGACATACTTTTTGGAGAAATTTGGTCAAGAGAAAATAAACTTTCAACAAGAGACAGAAGCATTGTTACAGTGACGGCGCTTATGGCAAGCGGAATTTTAGATAGTTCTTTAAAGTTTCACCTATCAAACGCCAAAAATCACGGAGTAACAAAAGAAGAAATTTCCGAAATTCTTACACATGCCGCTTTTTACGCAGGCTGGCCGAAGGCTTGGGCAGCATTTCGTATGGCAAAAGAAATTTGGAAGGAATAACATAATGAAAGAGGAATACTACTATGAAATATGTAACATTATCAAACGGTGTAAAAATGCCGATTTTAGGCTACGGCGTTTATCAGGTAACAAAGGATGAATGTGAGCGCTGTGTACTTGATGCTTTGAATGTAGGGTATAGACACATTGACACGGCACAATCATATTTTAATGAGGAAGAGGTCGGTTCCGCTATAAAAAAATCAGGTGTGCCGAGAGAAGACATTTTTCTTACCACAAAGGTGTGGATAGAACATTACGGTTATGAACAAACAAAGGCATCTGTGCATGAGTCACTTCGTAAACTAAAAACCAATTATATTGATTTAGTTTTATTGCACCAGCCTTTTTCGGATACCTACGGTGCATGGCACGCTCTTGAAGAATTGTACGACGAGGGAAAAATTCGCGCTATCGGTATTTCAAACTTTTATGTCGATCGTATGGTTGATTTTGCATCTTTTAACCGAATAAAACCTATGGTTAATCAAATGGAAACACATATTTTTAATCAGCAGAAAAACTTAAAAGAGTGGGCCGATAAGTATGATATTTGCTTAGAAGCGTGGGCGCCTTTCGGTGAAGGTCGCAAAGGCACATTTGAAAATGAGGTAATTTCACAAATAGGCCAAAAATACAATAAAACGGCGGCTCAGGTTATGCTGCGTTGGAACATTCAGCGTGGTGTTGTTGTAATTCCAAAATCAACACATATTGAACGCATAAGAGAAAATTTTAATGTTTTTGATTTTACTCTGTCAGATGATGATATGACAGCAATTGCATCTTTAGATAAAGCCGAAAGTTCTTTTTTCTCGCATCAAGATCCCGCTATGGTAGAATGGTTTGTAGGTATGGTAGAGCAAAGAAAACAACAGCATGATTACACAAAAGATAAGAAAAATTGGTAAAGGAGATTTAATATGAAAAAATTATTTTCAATCATTATGAGCCTTTTGCTTATATTCACTCTTTCTGCCTGTGGCGGTCAAAATCTGCAAAACTCTAACAGTAATTCTGATATATCTAAAAATGATAATACTGATTCTTTAAGTGAAAATTCATACGGGAAAACTTTGGTTGTTTATTATTCTGCGACAGGAAATACAAAGCAGGTAGCCGAATATATTGCCTCTGCGACAAACGGCGATATGTTTGAGTTAGTGCCTGTAAAGCCTTACAGCAACGAAGATTTAAATTGGAGAAATGAAAATAGCAGGGTAGTGAACGAACATAATAATCCAGACGAAAGAAATGTTGAGCTTGTAAACACAACTGTTGATAATTTTGAAGAATATGATACGGTGTTCATAGGCTATCCTATCTGGTGGGGAATTGCCGCATGGCCTGTCAACAGTTTTATAGAAGCTAACGATTTTACTTCAAAAACAGTAATACCGTTTTGCACATCATCAAGCTCTGATTTAGGAAACAGCGCAGAACTTCTTAAAGAAGCAGCAGGAACAGGCGACTGGCTTGAAGGTAACAGATTTTCTTCTGTTGTGTCTGAAACAGAGGTAGCAGAATGGATACAAAGTATGGGTTAATGATTTAATTTTGCTTTTGTTTCTATGTAAAAAAATAATTGTATTTGTTTTGCAGTGGTGATATACTTATTTTATATTTAAATTCAAGTAGGAGTATCGATCATGAGTATATCAGTTAGAGAAATGTATACAGGTGTGGGTACGCCTTTTGAGGTAGCCTGTGCTTATCGCGAAGCGGGTTATGATTTTATTGCAATAACCGACCATCACAAGTTTACACCTTCTTTAGCTGTATAGTCGTCTATGATTAAAAATATTGTTCATCCAATCTCACCGCTATATGACAAAAATTCAAAAATACTGATTTTAGGCAGTTTTCCATCGCAAAAATCACGCGAGCAGATGTTTTTCTATGGCCATCAGCAAAACAGATTTTGGAAGGTGTTAGCTGCAATTTTTGAAAGCGAAACGCCAAAAACAGTTGAAGAAAAACGAAAATTTATTTTAACAAACCGTTTAGCCCTTTGGGATGTTATTGCCTCTTGTGATATTGTAGGAAGTTCTGACAGTTCAATAAAAAATGTTATACCTAACGACTTAAGTAAAATTCTTTCGGTTGCCAATATTAATAAAATTTTTGTTAACGGTAAAACAGCCGAAAAATATTACAACAAGTATATCGCAAAACAAATTAAACAAGAAGCAATCTGCTTGCCGTCCACCTCACCGGCAAATGCAGCTTGGTCGCTTGAAAGGCTTGTCGATGCTTGGAAAATTATAAAATTATAGATATATGGAGTTATTCTATGAAAGTTAAAGGCGCTATCATAGCTTTATTGTTACCCTTTATACTGTTTTTATCAGCTTGTGACACATCATTTAGAAACGATTTAAACCAAAGTAACGGTTTGTTTAACGATGTTTCTTATGTTGCATCACTTGATGAAATACCCGCTTTTGACGGCAAACAACCTTATGTTGTTTTAAATGACAATCAGCCCGCATTTGGTGATAGTGATATGGTAGCAGAGTCTTATGAATATTATTCTCAACTTGATGAGTTGGGGCGTTGCGGCGTGGTAATGGCTTGCGTTGGTATTGATATTATGCCTACCGAAGAACGCGGAGAAATCGGTATGATTAAGCCTAGTGGGTGGCATACTGTAAAATATGATAATGTTGACGGTAAATATTT
>JBJFGD010000293.1:0-1767 GCA_051892355.1 Acutalibacteraceae bacterium
TTTCGGGTAGTGATTTTTATGCAGTGATATTCTTTGCTGCGCAAAGAGTGATATGATTGCCTACGGCAACCGTGATATTGAAACCTGCGGTTTCCGTTATATTTTATTCGCCATGAAACTGCCGAAGGCAATAACACTTGGGCGAAGCCTAAATATCACTGCGTTAGCAATATAACTCGCCAAAGGCGAATAAAACTGCCCAAGTGTCCTTTAGAACACTTGGGCAAAAAGCAGAGGTTTTTGAATTAAATTAATTGCGCATTATGCGTTTTTTATTATAGGTTTGCCGCCGTCGACTGTGTCTGCCGTTATAATAATTTCGGATACATCGGTTTTAGACGGCATTTCAAACATTAGGTCTTGCAGAGTGTTTTCTATTACAGAACGCAAACCGCGAGCACCTGTTTTATTTTTTATAGTAAGCTCGGCAATTTTTTCAAGCGCCGCAGGCTCAAAATTAAGCTTGATATTATCAAGGGCAAAAAGCGCCTGATATTGCTTTACAATAGAGTTTTTAGGCTCGGTCATAATGCGTATGAGGGTATTTTTATCCATAGCATCAAGCGTGGTAATAACAGGCAATCTGCCAACAAGCTCGGGTATGAGGCCAAATTTTACCAAATCTTGATGAGTAGCCATTTTACCAAGATTTTGCGCCTCAATGCTTTTGGGTGATTTAACATTGGCACCAAAGCCCAAGCTGCTGCCGCCGATACGGCGCTCGATAACCTTGTCAATACCGTCAAACGCGCCCGCGCATATAAACAGAATGTTTGTGGTATCTATTTGTATAAATTCTTGTTGGGGGTGTTTTCTGCCGCCCTGCGGAGGTACATTAGAAACGGTGCCTTCAAGAATTTTAAGCAATGCCTGCTGAACGCCCTCGCCGCTTACATCGCGGGTTATAGATGCGTTTTCGCTTTTTCGTGAAATCTTGTCGATTTCATCAACATATATTATGCCGTGCTCTGCCTTTTCAATATCATAATCTGCAGCCTGTATCAAACGCAGAAGAATGTTTTCAACATCTTCGCCAACATAGCCTGCCTCGGTCAAAGTAGTGGCATCGGTTATGGCAATAGGCACATCAAGTATTTTAGCAAGAGTTTGCGCAAGTAAAGTTTTGCCGACACCTGTAGGCCCTAACATAAGCACATTGCTTTTTGCAAGTTCGACATCGTAATCGGTTTGTTTGTAAACACGCTTATAGTGATTATAAACCGCAACAGATAAAGTCTTTTTAGCCTCATCCTGCCCTATTACATATTCGTCAAGCAAAGCCTTGATTTCAATTGGCTTTGGTAAAACCTTTTCTTCAGCCTTTTTTGGTTTCTTTTTTTCTTTATATGATTGTTCATCATCAAAGAGCAAAGAACTGCAAAAATTTATGCAGCTGTCGCAGATGTATACACCCGGACCTTCAACAAGGCGAGTAACCTCGTCTTGAGTTTTGCCGCAGAAGGAACAGCGTATTTGTGTATCAATGTCTTTAGACATTCGGTATACCTCTTATCTTTTTGTAATAACCTTATCAATAAGACCGTATTCAGCGGCCTCGGCTGCTGACATAAAGTTGTCGCGCTCGGTATCTTGTTCGATAACCTCTAACGGCTTGCCGGTATTTTCAGCAAGTATTTTATTTAGGTTGCTGCGTGTGCGCTTTATGTGGTTTGCATGAATAAGAATATCTGTAGCCTGACCCTGTGCACCGCCGGAAGGTTGGTGAATCATAATTTCACTATTAGGCAGTGCAAAACGCTTGCCCTT
>JBJFGD010000294.1:0-1763 GCA_051892355.1 Acutalibacteraceae bacterium
ATGAAATCTGTGACAGTACAGCGATTTTCAGCCAAGGCGGGCAGACTTAATTTCACGCACTTTAGCACCCATATCGCAAGCTGAAAACAAGAAATTGCCCGCTACCAAAACATTAGCACCTGCTGCTACAGCCTGCGGCGCGGTCTCGGCATTTATACCGCCGTCTACCTCTATGTCAATCTTAAGATTTTGGCGTTCACACTCGGCCTTTATAGCCGCTATTTTTTCAAGTGCTGTAGGCATAAATTTTTGACCGCCAAAACCCGGTTCTACCGACATAACAAGCACCATATCACAAAGCGGCAATAGGTCAAATATCTCTTGCGGCGCAGTAGCGGGTTTTATTGTGATACACGACTTACAACCAAGTTCTCTTATCTTTTTTAGTGTCTGCACATTGTCAGAGCCCGCTTCATAATGAAAGCCTAAAATATCGGCATACTTTGCAAACTCTTCAATATATCTGTGCGGACGGTCTATCATAAGATGCACATCAAGCGGCAAGTTGGTGTGCGCCTTTATTGATTTTATAACAGGATTACCAAAAGAAATATTTGGCACAAAAATGCCGTCCATAACATCAAGATGCAGCATATCAACGCCTGCATCTTCAAGTTTTTTTATACTGTCTGTAAGTGTCAAAAAATCGGCTGTAAGCACCGATGGAGAAACTTTTACCATAAAATCACCATATAAAAAATTCTAATTTATTTTAATATTTAAAGTGCACCTTGTCAACCTGTTATTTCCCAAAAATAGCGGCGGTTAGAGGGCGGAAAATCTTGAATTACACCGTATTCAGGGTCATAAAACACACCGTCAAAATACAGCGACCAATGCCAACATTTAGGGGTTTCAAGACTTAAAATTGCTATTTTAGGCAAATCCTTTTTAATTTTTACCTCAATTCTGTCTTCTTTAAAATTTATTTTTAAAGCTTTAAGTGCCTCTTTCATATCTTTCAGCGTTGTTTCTTTCTCTGTTTTTACAAGCTTAAAAATTTCTTCAACGCTTTGCCCGGACAGCATTGCCAGCACCGCCTGACCGCACGCTAAAGGATTAGGCTCATATATGTGCTCTATCTTATTTACTATCGGCATTACTAATCACCTATCATTTGTTTTACCGATTCATAACCGCAAAGCAAATAGTCTTTATTATGACAATCAGAAGAAAATATAAGTTTTACATTATTTTTCTTTAAATATTCTATAATGCTTTTTTCAGGATACGGCTCTTTTTTGTATCCGCGAGCCATAGCACCTGTATTAACTTCAAAAACGGCCGGTGTATTTATTAGAGCATTCGCCGCCTTTTGCCACGCGGCTATATAACGCGGATGATTTATATCAAACAAGTCGCCGTCATCATTAAACTTTGTAATCAAATCAAAATGACCTATTATATCGCATTTTGTTTTGTTATAAATATCTGCAACAAGCGAGTAATAATCTTCAATAAATGCATAAAAATCGCCGCCGTAATAATTATTTACATTATCAATTTGTCTTTGCTTACTGTAGTCAACAAAAAGATACTCATCATCCTTTAAAATATAATGAACCGAGCCTATAATATAATCGTAATCATCGGTAGGCTCTATGCTGTAATAATCCTGCTCAACACCAAGCAGAATTTTGATTTTATCCTTGTATTTTTCTTTTAATCGCTTAACTTCTGATTTATATTGCTCTGTGCCGTCGTGCAGCATATTGGATTCTTCATCACAAGCAACATATGCATGACCAGAAAAACCAAGCTCT
>JBJFGD010000295.1:0-1759 GCA_051892355.1 Acutalibacteraceae bacterium
GCTGTTTTCCGGCTGACAGCGCTGATATCTGATTTAAAATATCGGTAGAATGCAGAAGTCTTGAAATAAGCCTGTCTACCGGCAAAACAGCAGCTTCGCGGCGAAAAGATATTAACTTTTCTATAAAATCGGCAGCCTTTTTATCGCCCTTTTCAGCGTAGGCCGCCACTGCTGAATAAAGCGGACCTATTTTTTGGTTAGCTCGAATCAGTGCCATATCTTCAGCAGTGAAACCAAATACAGGCGACATCATTACAGCCAATAACTCAACATCACATTTGGGGTTATCAATAACCTGCAAAAGTGACATAACTGTCGAAATTTCATAGCTTTCTAAAAATGAATCACTGCTAAGCGTTACAGGTATACCGTATTCGGTAAAGGTCTGCGCAATTACGGCGGCTTTGTCCTTAACCTTGTCAAGCAGTATTGCAAAATCAGAAAACCGCGCTTCGCGTAAAGCTTCACCTTCACTTATAACAGCACCTTCACGCATAGTTGAGAGTATATATTCGGCAATTTTATCGGCTTCGGTTTCAAGCAGACTTTTGCTATCGTCATCGCCGTATTTATCTATCAACAAAAGTTCGGCTGTGGGTGCATCACTTTCAGGAAAAGTTCCGCCGGCGTTAAGGCGTTCATCATCATTATAAACTATGCCGCCGCATTGCCCCGCCATTAGGTTAGAAAAGAAAAAGTTGACAGCATCGCACACACCCTTGCGGCTGCGGAAATTGTCTGAAAGAATTATTTTTTTGCCATCACCGCACTTTGCCTCGTTAATAGCAATGTAAGAATTCTTTTTGTTTAAAAAATTATCGGGGTTAGAACCGCGAAATCCGTAAATGCTCTGCTTTACATCGCCCACCACAAACAGATTTTTTTCGCGGTTTGAAAGCACATAAAACAGCATATTTTGAAGGTCGTTTACATCTTGAAACTCATCAACCAAAACTTCATCATAACGGTTGCAAAGCGTTTTTGAATCTTCACGCATTATGATATTGCCGTTTTCGTATTTACAAAGCAAATTAAGGGCTAACTGCTCCATATTGTAAAAAGTAAATGAATTGTCTTCGCAAAAAGCCGCAAAAAGTCTTTCACTGTATTTATTTATAATTTCAACAAACAATTTTACCGCATTATAATTTTCATCAATAAAACTTTGCATAGCGGTTTTAGGCAATGAAAAAATTTCACAAAGATCTTTTATTATTTCACTTACTAACTTTTTATTTTCTTTGAAAATATTAGCGTTTGGATCATCCTTTTCGCCAGACGGCACACTTTTAAACGATATTTCATTTACAGTGTCATAAAATTTATCCCAATTTTTTAAAGCAAGAATTGCATTCATTTCTTCTATTGTTTTAAAAACATTTTTGGCATAATCAATGTACTTTTCGCTGTTTTTATTTGTAAAGGGCGCAGCATCAGACATTTTTTGTGCATAACTTTGCATAGTTTCAACACGCTTTTGCGCTAATTCAAATGCCATATCATGCCACGAATTGCCGATACCAAAAGGGGTTTCATAAGGTTTTATCAATCCGTTTATAAAATTTTGCGGAAACGGCAATTGTTGACTGTAAAGATATACCCGTTCTATAAGCTCTGTAAGATTTTTTTCATCATATTCACAGCCTGTAAGCTCTAACAGTTTTTTAAAATCTTTTGACGGCGATTCTAAATATTCGGCAATCAGTTTTTTCATTACCGAATTGCAAATACCGGTTTGCTGTGAGCCGTCACAAATTTT
>JBJFGD010000296.1:0-1755 GCA_051892355.1 Acutalibacteraceae bacterium
ACAGAAACCTTCGCTGATACAAACGGTACATACGGCGGTGCAAAAAAATAAAAAAGGTGCTCATTATGGATAAAATACGGGTAGGAATAGTAGGAATAGGCAATATAGGTACAGCACATGCCAACTGCATATATAACAATGAAGTAAACGGTATGATTTTAGGCGCTGTATGCGATATATTGCCAGACAGGCAACAGTATTGCAAAGAAAAATTTGCAGAGGTTCCTGTCTTTACTGACTATAAACAGATGTTTTCAAGCGGTCTTATTGATGCGGTAATTGTATCCACCCCACATAAACTGCACTGTGATATCGCTATTGAAGCGCTGAAAAGCGGTCTGCACGCATTGGTTGAAAAACCTATCGATATTACAGTAAGCAAAGCAAAAGAAATCAATAATGTTGCAAAAAACAACGGCAAAAAATTTGCCATTATGTTTAATCAAAGAACAAATGATGTTTTTGCAAAAGCGCGTGATATTGTAAAAAGCGGCGCTTTAGGTGAGCTTAAGCGAACTGTTTGGATAATCACTAACTGGTACCGTACACAGCATTATTACGATTCGGCAGGCTGGCGTGCTACTTGGATAGGTGAAGGCGGCGGCGTGTTGCTTAATCAAGCGCCTCATAATCTTGACCTTTGGCAGTGGATTTGCGGTATGCCGTGTGAAGTAACCGCTAATTGCGAGGTAGGCAAGTATCATAACATTGAAGTTGAAGATGATGTTATGCTTACTACCCGTTATGAAAACGGTGCAACGGGTGTGTTTATCACCTCAACAGGTGAGTACCCGGGTACTAACCGACTTGAAATATCGGGCACGCTTGGTAAAATTGTTATAGAAAACGGTTTACTTAAATGGTGGAAATTGCCCGAAAATGAACGAGATATCTGCTTTAATTCTAAAGAGCTATCGCCATACATTAAGTGTGAGTATGAGGAATATACAGCTCAAAACTCTAACAGTAATGCACATAAGCAAATTATTCAAAATTTCACAAATGCCATACTTGGCGGCGAAGAGCTGCTGTCTCCCGGTACTGACGGTATTTATGAACTTACACTGTCTAACGCGGCATATCTGTCAAGTTGGAAAGGCGGAATACCTATAAAACTGCCTTTTGACAATAATGAATTCAATGTGATGTTAGAAGAAAAAATTAAACATTCAAAAGCCAATAAAGAAACAGCAACAAAAAATGCCAGCGGCAAGTATTCAAATCGTTGGCAGGTTAATTGGTAATATTTTAATCCCCGATTGTTTAAAAGAATAATCGGGGAAGTTTTTTATTGTTTACAATTATCTGTAAATTAAAATATTAGTGCATTTTTGATTATAAATTACAAAATAAAACAATAATATTTTATGGACACGATTTTCCTTGACAAGTTGTACTTATTAATAGTAAAATATAATATAAATTATCTTGGGGTATTATGACTTTTATTCTGTATTGGTAGGATACAGATTATATATTACATAACAACTTTATAATGGAGGAAAAATTTTTATTGATGAATGAAACAAAAACAGAAAACAAACGCGCAAACACAACTAATGGCAAAAAACAAAAAAATTCTGCCGCAAAGCGTGCGGTGCAAAATGTTGTAAGCGGTGCTAATAATCAAAGACCATCAAAATCGTCTAATTCGAAAACCGTAAAAAATACAAAATCAACAAACAATTCTTCAAAAAATAAAACTACAAACCAAAAACAGTACAATTCAGCACCTAAAAAGCGCAATGCAAAATC
>JBJFGD010000297.1:0-1755 GCA_051892355.1 Acutalibacteraceae bacterium
AGCTTACAATGACAATTACAGCAATGCTAACTATAAATGCAGGCAAAAGCTCATATATATCAAATATTGAACCTGCAAAAAGATTGGTGCGTGCCCATTTGTAAATAAATACTGTTGCACCGCCTGCTATCATACCTGAAATAGCACCTGCTTTTGTGGTGCGTTTCCAGAAAAGAGCACACAGCATAATCGGACCAAATGCACCGCCAAAACCTGCCCAAGCAAATGATACTATGCGGAATACCGAACTGTTAGAATCCCAAGCTAAGAATATAGCCACTATTGAAATTGCAATAACCGATATACGGGCTACCCACATTGATGTTTTTTGTGACATTTTAATACCAAATGTTTCTTGTATAATATTCTGCGAAACACTTGACGACGCCGCAAGCAACTGTGAATCAGCTGTAGACATAGTCGAAGCTAAAATACCTGCAAGAATTATACCTGCTGTAAGAGCTGCAACATAGCCGTATTTGCTTAAAAATTTAGCTATATCAACAATAATGGTTTCAGCAGCAGTAGCACTTTCATAAGCAGGCAAAACACCTTTTTGCATAAGGGTATAACCTACAACACCTATAAGAACTGCAACACCCATAGAAATAACAACCCAAACTGAAGCCACGCGGCGTGAAAGTTTAAGTTTCTTTTCGTCTTCAATAGCCATAAAGCGCAAAAGAATATGAGGCATACCAAAGTAACCAAGACCCCAAGCAAGAGTTGAAATTACGGGCAATGCACCGTAACTGCCTGTCTGACCTGAAGAAACATTAAAGCCTTTGAATAAATCAAGATAGCCGTCAAGCGAAGCCACATTGTTGAATATGTTTCCAAATCCCCCGGCTATACCTTCACCAAAGCCTACAACTACAAATAAGGCAATTGTCATAATAATACTTTGAATAAAGTCGGTTGTAGACGCTGCAAAAAATCCGCCCAAAGTGCAGTAAAGTATAATTACAATTGCACTTAAAAGCATTGCCAAATGATAATTCATACCGAAAAGCGATGCAAATAATTTGCCGCAAGCCGCAAAACCTGAAGCGGTATACGGAACAAAGAATACTATTATAAACAACGCTGCAATGGTTGTAAGTATTTTGCTTTTATCACCAAAACGCTTAGCAAAGAAATCGGGTAAAGTAAATGTATTAATTTTATTGCTATATACCCTTAACCGTTTTGCAACAAAAAGCCAGTTTAAATATGTACCGATTGCAAGACCGATAGCAGTCCAAGATGCCTCTGCCAATCCGCCCATTAAAGCCACTGCGGGCAGGCCCATAAGCAGCCAGCCGCTCATATCAGAAGCCTCTGCGCTCATTGCGGTTACAAGCGGACCTAATTTACGACCGCCCAAATAAAAGTCATTGGATGTTTTATTTCTGCCGGATACCGCAAATCCAATAGTAATCATCATAATCATATAAAGGATTACGGTACCAAGGATTACCCAATCATAAGTTAACATAATTTTTGACACCTACCAAAAGTTTAATGGAACTATTATAACACAATAAATAACAAAAATCAATCTTTTAAATAAGTGAATCTTTTTATATTAAAAGCGCCTGCTATATTTCTACAGCAAGCGCTTTTGATTAAATTTTATTTCGTTTTATTAGCGATTAAACCAGCTTAACATCCCAGTTGTTAACAAACTGCATAAGTAAACCATAGTCTTTGTTGTTTACTTTGCCGTCGCCGGTTACATCACCATCATCGCCGGTAAATTCAACTTCCCATTCA